>CAUYTW010000096.1 GCA_963575715.1 Gammaproteobacteria bacterium
CTCTTCACCAGCACCCTGCTCAAGGAACTGCTCAAGAAAGTGTCCGAGATTCCGGTTCTCGGCGCGACAACGACAAGATAACCGGCGCTGCGCGGCCTTATCGCGCAGCGTCCGCTTGAGTGATGGAATGGACTCCTCCCACCCTACCCGGCATCAGATAAAGTGCCAGAATGGAGGAGTAATACTTCCATTCAATTAACGAGTAAGAGGAGTCTTAAAATGAAGAGTACCACTGTCGCCGTTGACCTGGCCAAGACTGTTTTCGAACTCGCCATCGCCAACGACCAAGGCCGCATTATCGAACGTAAACGCTTATCAAGAGAGGCATTTTCCCAATTTTTCGTCAATCGCCCGCCGTGCCGTGTCGTCATGGAAGCGTGTGGCTCGGCGCACTACTGGGCGCGCACTTTTCAGAACTACGGTCACACCGTCAAGCTCATCCCGCCGCAGTACGTCAAGCCCTACGTGCGCCGCAATAAAACCGACCGCGCCGACGCCGCCGCTATTCTCGAGGCCGACCGCAATCCCGAAATCTCGGCGGTACCGGTCAAGTCCGAGGGACAGCAAAGTCTCCAAGGGCTGCACCGTGTGCGCAGTGCTTGGATGGGCACGCGCACCGCACGCATCAACACGTTGCGCGGTCTGCTCCGTGAGTTCGGGGTCTGTTTGCCACAGGGTTCCAGCGCCGCTGTGCTCGGTGCCCGCGACCTCCTCGCCGCACCCGATTGCCCCGTGCCACAGGAACTGCGCACGGTCTTGGGTGAAATTCTGGCGGAAATTCGTGACCTAGAAACAAGAATCGACGCCCTGGAAGGCCAGCTTCACGCCGAGGTGAAAGTCATGCCTAACGCGCAACTCCTTCTTTTGGTTCCAGGAATCGGCCTACTCATCGCCACCGCCCTCATTGCTGCCGTCGGCGATTTCCGCTCCTTCCGCAACGGTCGCCACCTCGCCGCGTGGCTCGGTCTGACCCCGCGTGAATCGAGCAGCGGCGGGCACCGCCATCTCGGGCGCATCAGCAAACGCGGCAATCCCTATTTGCGAATGTTGCTCATTCACGGTGCCCGCGCTGTGCTCTGTGCTGCACAACGTCAGGCCACTGCGGGCCGAAAACCCTTGACCCGCCTGCAAAGTTGGGCCGTGGCTCTGGCTGAGAAACGCGGCCACAACAAAGCCACCTGCGCCTTGGCCAACAAATTGGCGCGCATCGCTTTTTCCGTCGTCCGTCACCAGCGCGTTTTTAACGGTAACGGTAATGCAATTACTTTTTAACCAAAAGTTGTTTTAATTAAAAATTTTAACAACTTTAGGAGTTACGCAGTTGAAAAATAGGTTCAAAATTTTCAGTCAGTTACATCAGATACCTATCTGATGACTTTCCATGGAAATCAAACGATTAAAATTCAACTGCGTAACTCCTAAACTTATCAATAAAAATTTTTCCAAAGTTTGCGTAGAGACATTCCCTGATCATGGCGAGATAGGTCGGACCGGTACTGGAAGATGCCGACAACAAGAATGGCCGCTGTTTTAGGCCGCTGCGAGCGATAGGCACTCCGGTACGCTAATTCCATGAAGGCCAGGAGTTTTATCTCCAACCATTGGCCGGATATACGACTGCAACGATCTTCTTCTCACCAGAAATCAACAGCTCAGTCTCTATTGCAATCCGGGGGGAGTCCATATACGCCTTGTTGGGCGATTTTGACTTTAAAGATGAATACCGAAACCTAAAAATAAAAATACATTTAAGGCTCTACAATTGCAATTTCAGAATTAGGATATAGGCGACGGAAATCTTTAGCATTTAAAGTGATAAGTTGTTCAACACCGGCTTTGATTGCTGTTTGCATAATCAGGGCATCATATACGATTCCGCCAACCAACCTAGCTTTGGCGAGATTTTGGATTGCGTTGAAATAGTCTTCTTGAGTCAGTTCCACGATAGTGAAATAAGGAAATATATTCCTTTGCAGCAAATTTACTACGATTTCAGGATGAATCTTAGGTTGTACTGGTAACCGAGTTAAAACAGCATATACTTCAGCAAGTGAATGAGCGGATATAAATCCATTGTCAGTATTGCGTACACGCTCAAGCCAAACTAACGCTCTTTCATGTTCGGGATGAGCCTCCACCATACCAGCCACAAGGACAGAAGTATCGAGTAATAATTTCACAGACCAGTACCTTGAATTAGGTTATCAATGCGTTCTTCACGTAAAGATCGCATAGCATCAGTTAAGTTACTCAATGGTTTAACTCTTATTACCAGTATTCCATTTTTTTCTATCAATTCTGGAGATAATTTATGAATGGAAGGAAGTTGCTGTTGTTCTAAATGCAAAATAAAATTAAGGACTTCCATCCGTGCTTCTTGGGGTAGATGAAAAATATGGTGCTGAATTTGTTCCAAGACACTCATAAGATTCACCTCTATTTCTGCTTTAATTCATATTGAAGTAGTTGTATCACTTGCTGCTTCCCATCTTTTCCCGTCCCTATTGATTTAACACTACGATGCACTTCAGGAACATACCATGAGGTGTCAGTTCCATTTATTTTTTCCCCAGTGCTTGGAGTAAACACATCTGTTCCAAGATTCACTCTAATTGCGTGGAAAGTTCCATCTGGAATAGTAACATCTTCCCATTGGCCTACAGTACCAGTAATAGTGTGAATTCTTGTCTTATCAGTTTTAATATCAGTTTCGGTTGTGGTTTGTTGCCATGTTTTTCCGGGATACAGTGGAAAGTCGTAATATTTCAATGGTGGTGAGTAATCAAGACCACCATTTTCTGCATTACGGGTGCTTATTAAGTTCCACTCACGATTGAAGCGTAGATTTCTTACCTTAGCTTTTTTGCTGCCAAGATTTATCGTTGAGAAGATAATGTCATCACCAGCAGAGATGACAGTTCTTTTTGTTGTAATTTTTGATTTTGGATTATCAGAGTCAACGGATTCATAGATGTAGTTGTCTCCAACCTTTATAGTTGGAGAAGATATTGATGCTAGGTTTGATGTTTGATTATTTGAAGGTTGTTCGTTTACATGGCTATATTGTGACGAGTAATTTATTTTTTTGATAGGTGTATTTGTAATGGCGTTTTCTATTTCAAATGATTTCTGTTGTTCATTTAGTTTTATTTTATCATTAACGATACGCTCTTTTTCATAAGATATTTGCTGTTGTAGTTCTTCGTTCTTACGGCGTGCCTCATCTATTTGGCTGCGTTCGTTGGCAATACGAGATTTTTCTTCTTCAATGCTTAAATTTTTTTGCCATAACATAATACCTAAAACAGTTATAATAGAAATAGAGATAAGTGTGCCAGCGATTACCGGTATATTATAATAGGTGATTTTTTTTATTTTGCCATGAACATGCTCACGCAACATTTTTTCTAAGTAATCAGATGTCGGTGATAAGTTTTTTAACCATGCTCTTTTTTCATCTTTTGGTAAAATACATAATGCACATAGAAGCGCCCGTTTATCCTGCAAAGAAAGTTGATCATAACTTGTTTTTTGTGACCTTAGCCAGCTTAATCCATAATGATTTTTCATACCAAGGATTCTATAGCGATATGTACAATTCCTTAAATATTCTTTAATTATTGGACTTTTTTGAAAACTTATCTCTTTAGAGAATAAATAACAAAGCCAATCCTTTATATATGGAGTGTCTCTAAAAATAGACGTACTAACAATATTCTCAAAAAGATCCATATTTATTTCAATTGCCTTTCTATTTGATACAGCTTCTAAATAAAGAATTACATCTCTTAAAACTGGTGTAAAGAAATCAAAGTTATCAAGAAGACATTTATATATTGAACGAGTTCTTAGCCTTTTTGATCTACGAATAATATGACGGGCAAGACCTAAATCGAGTTTTTTCATCTTTGCAATATTTTGAATAGTTTCTTCAAGTACTTTGGCTTGTATTTTTACTTGATCATTACTTGGTAATTCATCCATTGATTCAATAGGTTCAACAAAATCATAATTTGATGCCATATTAACTTTAAGGTTAATTGTACTTAGTTTATCATGAATAGCTTGCTTCTTTATATTTTCTGGATCGTCAATTATTTCCGTTTTAAATATTTCACTTGTGATAATTCTTGTTTTTGAGGAAGAAAGTGAGAGACGATGGATATTATGTAAAAACTCAACAAACTCTGATAATACAGATAACAATTGATTCTTACTTTGAGAAAATATCCTTATATCATCTGCGTACCTAACAAATTCTATTCCAAATCTACTAAGAAAATTATCAACATCAAGAAGAATAGTTTCAGACATTATTATGCTTGCAGCTGGGCCGACAGGTATTCCCGAAGATGCTCCATTATTCAGTCCAATAATAAAATCTTCAATAATTTTTGACAGTTTTTGTAATGAAGGATCACAGCCTTCGATTATATTTTGAAGACGATGAACATATATATGATTGTAGAATGCCGCGATATCGCATAATAGAACATAAGGATATTTCTCTGACAATTGTCTTGATCGATCTACATACTGTAAATATCCATTTCTTTCATCAAAAAATGTTCCTTTCGGATCAAGATTAAACCTATACGAACACGAAACCCCATCTTCAATAACCGGCCTACATTTTTCGACACTTTCAGCCACAAGATAGGAAAACGAAGTATAAATAAGCGTATCGATTGGATCTAGTTGATGAACAATTCGAAAACCACCATCACTTTTTGGAGCAGCTTTAGCATTAGCAGTAAATGGTTTATAATTTTCAATATCTAGTGAATTAAGATAGGAAACAACATCATTCCAGCGAGTATTAATTACAACATATTCGGAAAGTTTTGGGAAAAAATCTGAATCATAATATCGATTAATATGATTTATTGAGAATTGCAATGCGTCTTTTGGTATATTCATGTTTTTTTATTTTATATCCTCGCCCGCCGAAGGCGTGCACCTCCGCCGTAGGGACGCCGGTTACCCGGTGCCCCCGGCACAGTCCCGGACGTGCAG
>CAUYTW010000097.1 GCA_963575715.1 Gammaproteobacteria bacterium
AACTTGTGAATTTGACTTCTCAAGCCCCCGCCTTTAGCCGTGGGGTTCCTGACTGGATTACCGAGCAAATTTTAACTATGCGTTCCCAGAACCTCATTTTTCTTGCCTTGCTCCCCTTAATTCTGGGTGCATGCGCCTCATTTTCTTTTCCCTATCGCACAGATGTCCAGCAGGGTAACGTAATTACTCAGGACATGATGGAACGCTTGCGAACCGGCATGAATCAACGCGAAGTGCGTTATTTACTAGGCTCGCCCTTACTCAGGGATCCTTTTCATCCCGACCGTTGGGACTACCATTACAGCCTTGAAAAAGATGGCTTTCTTCGTGAACAGCGTCGCCTAACTCTTTATTTTAATGAAGAAACTCTTGCGCGCATTGAAGAATGATTCTCACCTTTCAATCACCAGAATTGCGCGAGAGAGCCAGGTGTTTACGCCGGTGAGGGATAGCGCATCGCGCAAAGCGCGGTCAGACGCCGGTTGGGTTGATATCAATATTCCTTTGTGAAGATAGTCGTCAATATGAAAACCGTACTGTAAATCAAGTAGCTCCCTGATGAAACCCTAACACGCGGCATTATAAAGACACCATGCTCGTTTTTAACGAGGCGTGTAACTATATGGTTACCCAAAACTGTGACATTTTTGGATTTGTGAGTGAACGGAGACCATCGACTCCCGCCAACCCTAGGAACTCTAGATTTTTTGGTAGTGCCCTAATTTATAGGATTCGATAATGATTATCCGTTTTGGTTAATCGGAAGCGAGGCATTATAGTGATGGATAAAGTACCAAATTGCTCCAATATGATTGGCTAATTTTTTTGAAAATGACAATGATTTTCTCACTAATCTCGAAATTCGTTGACGGCGGGTGTAATTGAATTTTTCAATATGGTTGGTTTGACCGCTTTCCTTGCCAACCGCGCAATGGCGTTTCGGGGGAAAAATTGCGGCATAGGCGGACCAGAAATCCGTATAACTTTTTTTTTCGTCCGAAATTGGGTATTTTTCCGGATTCAACACAAAGTGACGGCCACATGCATTACAACGATACATTTGCTTTCCAGTCATATTAAAACCATTTTTTATAACAGATTCAGATTTGCAATTTGGGGCTAATGTCAATTAGCCTATGTGTGACTCATGATGACGACGAAGGATCATCCGAGTGCAGCTACAAGCACCGTTCTTTAGGGCGGGGTAATTGACCGACGACCATAAACTGCCAACGCGCGCGTGTGGAACGCATCCACCAGGTTGTTGATGATAGGATTAAAGACCGGTCCAATCGCTATGCTTAATAACCAGTTGGAAAATTCATACTCTAAGGTTAGGGAGACCTTGCAACCTTGATCTCCCAAGGGATCAAAGCGCCAGTACCCTTCCAAGCATTGAAACGGACCTTCAACCAAACGCATCTCGATTCCTATGTTGCGTTGCATGCGATTATGGGTGGTAAAAAGCCGCTCCACGCCTCGATAGGCCAACTCAATGGTTGCACGTACCTCGTCCTCACCCTGTGTCAGAACCTGGGTACTCCGACACCAGGGGAGAAAACTGGGATAGGCTAGAACATCGGCAACTAAGGCATACATTTCGCCGGGAGTATAAGGAGTGATTGCGGTTCTACTCACCTTCATCGATTCACCTCAATTAGCCACACCATCGTTTCATGTCGATAATCAGGCACCATTATCTGCCAACTATCTGTCCCCAACGTGATTAATTTGGTATTGTCGGGGATCGTACATTTTCTCTCAAGTGACTTATACCATCATGGTTCATCGTATTACGGACAGCCCGGACACTCCTCAATTTAAGGAAAATTTAAGAATTATACGTTTGCAGCTGATTGAAGATGTTATCCCTATTTTTCAACTGCGTAACTCCTAGAGTTATCAGCTATGGCTCAAGAAAAAAAATTCAGGGCAAATGGCGTGGGCGCGACCATCGCGCTTAACAAACAAGCACGCTACGAGTACCTCATTGAGGACCGTTTTGAAGCGGGTTTAGTGCTCGAGGGTTGGGAGGTCAAAGGATTGCGCGCGGGCCGTATCCAGCTCAAGGAAAGCTACGTCATCATGAAGAATGGTGAAGCGTGGTTGCTCGGTTCACATATTTCCGCCCTTTCCTCAGCATCCACCCACGTCAATCCAGATCCGACTCGAACGCGCAAGCTGCTCCTTCGCCATGAAGAATTGCGCAAACTCATCGGGGCCGTCGAACGCAAGGGATATACTTTAGTGCCGTTGGCGATGTACTGGAAGAACGGGCGGGCTAAAATCGAGATCGCCCTTGCTAAGGGCAAACAAACCCATGACAAGCGCGCCACCGAGCGGGAGCGTGACTGGCAGCGCGAAAAGCAAAGACTTTTCTTAAAGTCCGACTCGTATGCTTAGACAGTCGTCATGCAATACAACCTGCGGCGTATTGGGTGGTTAGCAATTCATTCAGCGCCTGCATTTTGATAGTGGAATCACAACCGGCGTTTGGTGGCTATCGTCCGCCACGCGCATAACATTTGGACTTATCGCCCGCTAAAGCCGGGCAATTTCTGCGCTGAATTTGGATGAGCAAAATAATTGTATAGTATACGATTCAACAGTATGCATTATGATTGACAGTCAATAATGCTGAAAATATTGATATTTTTTGTTTTAATCTATCGGAATCATTAAATAATTTCTCGCGTATCTTCCAGTTTGTTATATCTGGACCCACAGGCACCCCGGAGGGCCGATGAATTTACACGAATATCAATCAAAGCAGTTATTTAGGGAATACGGCTTGCCAGTGCCGTCCGGCGCTCCGGCGCGCACTCCCGACGAAGCTCGCGCGGCGGCGCTTCATATTGGTGGAGAAGTCTGGATGGTGAAGGCACAAGTCCATGCGGGGGGACGCGGCAAAGCGGGTGGAGTAAAACGCGCCAACAGCCTTGATGCCGTCGAAAATGTTGCGCGTGATTTATTAGGAAAACGGCTGGTGACTCATCAAACCGGACCAGCGGGACTGCCGATTGACACCGTGTTAATCGAGGGAACCCATGATGTCGCGCGTGAATTATACCTCAGCCTTCTCACCAACCGCGCACGAGAGCGCCTGGTGTTCATGGTCTGCGCCGCAGGAGGCATGGACATCGAAGAAGTCGCCGCGCATCGACCCCAGGATCTTTTGACACTGGAGGTAAATCCGGTGGTCGGGCTTCAGCCTTATCAATGCCGACGCGCTGCTTTTAAGCTCGGTCTTGCCGGTCCCCAGGTGGCGCAGCTCACCAATCTCATGGATGGACTATATCGTTTATTCGTAGAACGTGATTTGAGTCTGGCCGAAGTGAATCCCCTTGCCGTCACTGCTACTGGCGATCTATTAGCTCTGGATGGCAAAGTAAATATCGACGAAAACGCTCTTTATCGTCAAAAAGCAATTGACGCATTGCGTGATACCGGCCAGGAAGATCCGGTGGAGGTTGCCGCCCGCGCGCATGATCTCAGTTATGTCAGCATGGACGGCAACATCGCCTGCATGGTTAATGGCGCGGGTCTTGCCATGGCCACGATGGATTTGATCAAGCTCCATGGCGGCAATCCCGCCAATTTTCTCGACGTAGGCGGCACTGCCACAGCCGGGCGAGTGGCGGAGGCATTCAAGCTCATTCTCACCCAAAACACAGTACGCGCCATCCTGGTCAATATCTTCGGCGGTATCGTGCGTTGCGACTTAATTGCCGAAGGCATTATTCAAGCGGTAAAAGAGATCGGCGTGAAGGTTCCGGTGGTGGTACGCCTGGAAGGAACCAACGTTGAACGCGGTCGCGCCCTGCTTGACGCGAGTGGTTTGTCCCTTATTACCACTAACGACCTCACCGCAGCCGCAGAAAAAGTCATTGCTGCCAGCACGTAATAAAAACCTAAACACTCCCACGAATCAATGCGTGGGATTCTGATACGGATGGTTGCAAAACCTCAAGGTTTCTCGGAGACACTGATGAGTATTTTAATTGATAAAAACACTAAGGTAATTTGTCAAGGGTTTACGGGTAAACAAGGTACTTTCCATTCTGAACAGGCCATTGCCTACGGCACCAACCTGGTTGGCGGCGTAACTCCAGGAAAAGGTGGCCAGATTCATCTTGAACGTCCGGTTTTTGATACCTGCCACGACGCAGTGGCCGCGACCGGTGCCGACGCTACGATGATCTACGTTCCCGCACCCTATGCGGCTGATTCGATTCTGGAAGCTGCGGATGCCGGCATTCGCGTGGTGGTGTGCATCACCGAGGGGATTCCGGTGCGAGACATGCTGCGCGTCAAGGCGGCACTAACAGGTAGCGGCGTGCATCTCATTGGGCCAAATTGCCCAGGTGTCATTACCCCTGGCAGATGCAAAATTGGCATCATGCCAGGATTTATTCATCAACCAGGAGTGATTGGGATCGTTTCTCGCTCAGGTACGCTTACCTATGAAGCAGTGCGTCAGACCACTCAAACCGGCCTGGGTCAAAGCACCTGCGTGGGAATGGGCGGAGATCCGATTCACGGCTTAGGATTTGTTGATTGTCTAAAATTGTTCGAGGCCGATCCTCAAACTCGAGGAGTTCTTATGGTCGGAGAAATTGGCGGTACCGATGAAGAGGCAGCCGCTGAGTTTATTGCCTCTGCGATGACTAAGCCTGTGGCGGCCTACATTGCTGGAGTAACTGCTCCTCCTGGTAAACGGATGGGTCATGCTGGAGCGATTGTCAGCGGTGGCGCGGGCACAGCAGCGGGTAAGATCGCTGCGCTTGAACGCGCGGGGGTGGCTGTTGCTCGTTCCCCAGCCAAGATGGGAGAGCTACTATTAAGTAGATTTTAGTGTATTCAAATATATGTAATCATATACATATGATTACATATAGGCCATGCTACTGACCAACGATGTCAATCACTCCGCGCTAAAGGGCGGGGCTTGTGAAAACAAGGCCGAGGTTGACGAGCTTTAGTT
>CAUYTW010000098.1 GCA_963575715.1 Gammaproteobacteria bacterium
ATGAAACCAGTTATTCCCTCGCCGAAGTACTGAAAGTTTTTGATCTCATCGAAAGAGACACGCTCTCACCGGAAGAACGAGCACGGATCATTGATGAGCGGCGCGAGGAAAAATACGGCGACGACAAATTTATTGAAGGCGTGGAAAAAGGAATTAAAGAAGGCATCGAGAAAGGAATCAAAGAAGGCATCGAGAAGGGAATCAAAGAAGGCATCGAGAAAGGAATCAAAAAAGGCATGGAAAAAGGAATAAAGAAAAAGGCCGGTGAAACCGCCAGGGTCATGCTGGACGAGGGAATAGATATCAACCTCATTGCTAAAATTACGAGACTATCGGCAACCGAAATTCTAAACATGAAAGAAAATCCGCTGGACTTTGACCAAAAAGATGATAATGATGGGCAATCGGAACTCGATCCCAATAATGATTGGCCGTAATTAACTCAAGAGTCTTGTCGGAATGAGGTCCGCTCGTGACCTTCTCAATATTTTTATTTCATTCGAGGAATATTCCATGAAAGAAGTGGCTCCCCTGCGTTATGGCGTGATCTTTAAAAAAGCCTTTGGCGAACCCGAGGTTTTCAAGGGGTTCGTGCGGGATTTTCTGGGCATCCATCTTGAAATCGACAAGGTGGAGACGGAAAAATCGTTTCCCGATCCGGTGGGTAATGTGGCCTCGCGTTTTGACCTGTTCGCCGAGGACAAAAAAAATCGGATTATTGTCGATATTCAACATGCCCGCCACTCGGATCATTATCACCGCTTCCTGCATTACCACTGCGCCGCGCTGCTGGAACAGGCGGTCAAATATAGCGAATATCGGCCCGCACGCACTGTTTTTACCCTGGTGGTGCTGACTTCCGGTGATAAACACAAGACCGACATCGCGGTGGTCGATTTTGATCCAAAAACCCTGGATGGCAGGCCGTTGAATGAAATTGCCCATAAAGTCGTTTATATCTGTCCAAAATACATCGGCGAGCAAACACCCGCGCCCTATCGGGAATGGATGCGGGCAATTGAGGACAGTCTTGATGGGACCGTTGATGAAACCAGTTATTCCCTCGCCGAAGTACTGAAAGTTTTTGATCTCATCGAAAGAGACACGCTCTCACCGGAAGAACGAGCACGGATCATTGATGAGCGGCGCGAGGAAAAATACGGCGACGACAAATTTATTGAAGGCGTGGAAAAAGGAATTAAAGAAGGCATCGAGAAGGGAATCAAAGAAGGCATGGAAAAAGGAATAAGGCAAAAGGCCGATGAAACCGCCAGGGTCATGCTCAAAAAAGAAATGGATATTCGTCTTGTCAGCGAACTTACTGGTCTATCGGAAACCGAAATTTTAAACATGAAAGAAAATCCGCCGGACTTTGACCAAAAAGATGATAATGATGGGCAATCGGAACTCGATCCCGACCACGACTGGCTACACCCAACCCAAGACGAATAATCAACAACTCCATGAATCGCCAACCTTTCATCAGCGGCCTGGCCCGGGCCGCCATCATTTTTAGTCTTCCCCTCCTCGCGTGGGCGGGAAACATCACCACCGACGGAACCACTGGCGCGGCTCAGTCGCTCACCGGCCCCAGGTACGCCATTCCGCAAAGCCTTGGCACCACGGTCGGGAATAATCTTTTTCACAGCTTCGGCCAGTTCAATCTGACTCAGGGCGACATCGCCACCTTCACCGGCGCGAATACCCTCCAGAATGTCATCAGCCGGGTCACTGGCGGATCCGCATCTTCGATTGATGGGACGATTAAATCCGAAATTGGTAACGCCAATTTCTTTTTCATCAATCCGGCGGGCATCATTTTTGGAGAACACGCGGCGGTCGATGTTCCTGCGGCGTTTCATGTCAGCACCGCCCAGGAATTGCGTTTTGCCGATGGCGTTCGTTTCAGCGCGGTCATGCCGGCGGGCAGCAGTTTTACCTCCGCCGCGCCCGAGGCTTTTGGATTTCTGGCGCTAAGTGGGGCGATTCAAATGAACAAGAGCAACTTGACTTTCAAGGATGGGAGTGCGGTAACCGTGGCAGGTGGATCAATAGCTATGACAGGAAAAGATCGATCAATAACTTCTACTAACCCTGTAGAAAATTGGTTGTATCATAATATCGAAGCCCCGCAAGGAGATCTTCGCATCTACGCGCAGGGAAATAGCATAGAATTAGTTCCAATCAATGGTTATTTACCAACAGGTAATGGAACTATAATTCTCAATGATGTAGCATGTATGATGTCTGGTAATGGTGGAGGAAGTTTTAGAATAAGTGGTGGTGATTTAGTTATTACTAATAATTCAGATCTTTCCATTATTAACACTGGTGAACCTTTGGAACCTTTGCTTGGTGTCACAAAAGATGCAACTGGTGAAATTAATATTAATGCTAGATCTTTATTACTTGAGAACTCTAGCATTCGTGGCGAAAGTAATTCATCAGGCAAAGCTGGAAACGTTAATATAACAGTAAATGGTGATATAAAACTCTTAAAAAGTGCAATGGTGTCGAGTAGTAGCTGGAACCAAGGAAATGCTGGTGATGTTACTGTGAATGCTTCAAATTTGACTATCGATGATGGTAGTAGTATTGAATCTATGTCTAAAAATGCTCTTTTAGGAACAACTTCAGGGAATGCTGGTAACGTTAATGTGACAGTTAGCGGTGAGATGCAAATCTTGAATGGTGGAAATGTTTCGGCTAGTAGTATGAATGAAGGAATTGCTGGTAATATCGCTGTAAATGCAGGACATTTGATTATCGATAGTAAAGGGTTTTCAGATTCATCTATAGAGTACTTATACAAAGGTAATTTGTGGGATGGAACAATGGAAGTTGATTTTAATAAAACTTGGGAAACACCGCAATATACTGGAATATTATCTAATGCCGGATTTTTTACTTCAAGTAAGGGAGGAAATATCACAGTCAATGTAAATGATAAGTTGGATATTTTGAATGGAGGACAGATTTCTACAAGTAGTTCCTCTGTATTGGGAGATGCAGGTACTATTAATATAACCACTAAATATTTACAAATTAATAGTAAAAATTTTACCGAGTGGGATACTGGTATCCTTTCTTTAATGGATTTAACGAAATGGAAGAACGGTGGTAAGTATGGATGGAATATTGGATATCAGGGATCATCTTATGGTAGAAAGTCAGGGTCTATAAATATAGACATATTAAGAGATACTCAACTGTTAGGGAATCTCGAAAATTTAAATTCAGTAATTTCTAGTAAAAATAATGAGACATATGGTGGTAACGATGCTGGTAAAATATCAATATCGGGTGCTGGACGTATCTCACTCACTGGTTCATCGATTAATACTTCCGCGCAAAATGGCAAGGGTGGGCCAATTAATATCAACGCCTCGCTCCTGGATCTGACCAATAGCCAAATTACCACCTCCGTGGAAGCAGGCGGGAATGGCGGCGATATTTCCATCCATGGAAATTATCTGGTGATGGACACCGGTTTCATCCAAGCAAATACCGCCGCGAAAGGAGCAACGGGCGGCAACATTTTCATCGACGAATTGGGCGTAATCGGCAAGGGTGGTGTCGTATCCGTGGGCGGACTAGAACGGGAAACCTTCCACACCAATTTCGGGAAAAACATCATCCAGGCCGCTGCGCCGGATGGAGTAAGTGGAAATGTCAAATTGACCTCACCCGACACCATACCAATTATATGCAGAAAATTACTTTATACGTAATATAACTAGATGCCAGACTGATCCAAGGCATTCATTATAAAGCTCCGATGAACAATCGACTTAAAAAATTTATTATCTGTTGCCGTAAGAATTTCTTTCGCACGCATTTTTAAATTTTCAACCGTGGAAAAAATTTCTCCAGCCATTTTACCTTTCAACCATCCCCATACTTGTTCTATTGGGTTTACTTCGGGGCTGTATGGAGGCTGATATAACAACATCACATTATCTGGTAACGCCAAATTTTGAGATTTATGGAAACTGGCGTTATCCATTTGAACTACATGAAAATCAGATGGATTTTCATCTGAAAAGTCTTTAAGGAATTTTTCAAATTCCTTACTATTCATCTTTTCTCCCTCCCAAAAAAAGTGTTCACCTGTTTTAATTTCAACTGCTCCATATAGTGAATAACCAGCACGATTCGCCTTTGTTTTCATCATTGGCTTAATACCACATTTAGTAATACGGCGGCGTAACCAGGTCTTTAATGAGAGACTGCTTTCATCTTGAACCCAATAGCGAATTTGTTTGTATTTTTCAAGACAAGGTTTTACTACCTCTATCAATGGTTTAGAAAGATTCTCCTTAAAATCTTCAACCATTGCTGGATTTTTCTTTTCTGAAAAAGGACGCACGACCTTCGGTGAAGCATTTAAGTCATACTTCACCAATTTATGCACCGTACTATACGCTGCTTCAATACCGTATTCTTCTTTTATCCATTCTTGAATTTCCTGATAACTCCCAAATCCTTCCTTCTGTTCCAATTTAATTGTTAATTCCTCAACCGCATCTACAGGAATTTTCCGCGAGGCTTTTCTTCCTTGATAATCCATAGTTAATAATTTTTTCAATCCTCCATCCATATAACGTCTCATCCATTTGGTAACCACGGATAAACTTCTACCTAGCAACCTGGCTATTTGTTCACGGGTTATCGCCAAACCCGATTTATACCAGTATAAAAATTGTAATCGTTCTCTTTTACGAACATTTGTTTCAGCCTTCATCTGTACCAGTAACTCCCCTTGGCTCTCTTTAATTTCAAAATGAAAGCTACGGCTCATAATTTCCTCCTATCAATGGTGGCTATGTTATTTCATTTTAACTCAAAATAAAGTAACTTTTAAACGTAATTGGTATGGAAGATCCCCTGATTGAATCGCTGCACGGCGATCTCCTGCCCGGCACCACGCC
>CAUYTW010000099.1 GCA_963575715.1 Gammaproteobacteria bacterium
CGCTGGTGCTGCCACCGCTGGTGCTGCCACCGCTGGTGCTGCCACCGCTGGTGCTGCCACCGCTGGTGCTACCGCCGCTGGTGCTGCCGCCGCTGGTGCTACCGCCGCTGGTGCTACCGCCGCTGGAACTACTACTACTAGTAATTTCAGAAGTAATACCGCCATTTTCTTCAATAGAAGTAGTCGCGCTGCTTACTTCAGCTTTAATAGCTTCCAGAATAGATGCAAGAAGGGTACCTTCCACCACTTTATTGGTAAGTGGGGTTCCGTTTTGAATCGCCATATTTATGATCTGTGTGGCTACCGCCTGGACAGCCATAGTTATGGAATTTTGGATAGCTACAAGGTTAGAAATATTAATTTTAGCGCCATTTACCCCTTCGGTGGTTATCGAGACCAGTGCGTTATAAACCGCTTGCCCGATCTTGTTGGCAAGAGTAGCAGGATCGGTTAGACCGATTCCATCTTTGGTTTGCATTGCTATTTGGCGCAGAATAACGCGCTGGATTTGATTTTT
Organism: Gammaproteobacteria bacterium; assembly: GCA_963575715.1. Lineage (NCBI taxonomy): Bacteria > Pseudomonadati > Pseudomonadota > Gammaproteobacteria > Gammaproteobacteria bacterium. The sequence continues at coordinate 518 of CAUYTW010000099.1, forward strand.
TACCGAAGTTGGCAATCCACCAGAAGTTGCAGCCAAAATATTTCGTTGCGTTTCATTTTTTACCGACTGTGGCTGTTCATTAGGAGTTGATACCGACGCGTTTAATGCCTTGGTCAGCGCGACAACCGCAGTTTGAATACCCTGAACAAAGGCCGCCGCTGCGGGAGTGATACCTTCCGAAATATCATCATCAACGGACATACCAAGGCTTTCAATGGATTTTTTGATGGCTTCTTTATCCGTTGGGTCTACAGTCAATGCCACCAAGGTCGTCAATGGCGTAATATTCATGATCGCCTCCGTGCTGGCTATACCTTCTGAAGAAACCATCTGCATGGCCTCCTCATTAGTAAGGGAATCTGTCCCTTCGCTACTTATAAGTGAATAAACACTACTAGGAGCATTAATTTCAAATTTACCTTCGCTACCTTGTTCAGTACTAGTAGTCGTTTCTGTTCCAGACTCACTATCATCCATTACATAATCTTGAGAACCTTGGACCAGGTTATCCGCAAATACCTTTGCTCCTGACACCTTGCCTTGGGCGACTACACCGGAAACTTTTTTTACATTATCGTCGCCACCGCCATCACTACCACAACCAGCCATCAAAGTTAGAGATAGTAATGAAATGCTTATACCTTTGCTTTTATGACTTAACGTTTTAATTTTAGAAGTATTTTTCATTAGAATGATACCTTAAGATAAAAATTAAAAAACCTTACTAAGGTAGTAACAACACCACCATAATTGTACACGACCAAAAAACATTTAATCTGTGCATTGATTAATCAACACCTGAAAAATTACTGATCCTAGAGATAATACCTTCGCCAATCTAGCCAGTTGGTAGCTATGAAGAATCGCCAAATTGTAACCGTTTGACGCAGACGCTGATTAATTAAAATGCGATCAGCGAATCCCGTACCAGATTTTATCGGCGCGCTATCGGTCAGCTTGTCGTACTATCTCGAACTTATGGTGTTCCGAGGAACAAAAATTGGCGAAGGTATTGTAGAGATTGATTGAATTTTACAGTTTTCATCAGTATCTCCGAAAAACCTCGTTTTTTAAGGTTAAATAGTTGACAGTGCCGCTTAACCAATGCACAGATTAACTTAATATTTTACATCAGCCTTTAATTATTATCTAGGTATTATACAATAGCTTTACCAAATTCGGTAATGATGCCACAACAAGCCTGTGGGTCACGCCAACGGGTTAATTTGGTTAGCCCGTGATGAACTGAGGTAACCAACCAAAACACGATAGCGATGCGATCGCAGCTATCTCTTAAATATGGTCTGAAGGCCAGTGGCCTTATGTGGAAAATTCTAATGAAAAAAAATGTACTGATTATTGGCGCTGGTGGTGTGGCTTATGTCGCAGCTCACAAATGCGCGATGAATAATGATGTGCTTGGTGATATCTGTATTGCCTCTCGGACGCTATCGAAGTGCGAGGATATCATCACCAGTATTCACGCCAAAAAGCATATAAAAGATTCAAGCAGACGGTTGTATGCTCGTTCGCTCAATGCCTTGGATATTCCAGCAACGATCAGGTTAATTCAAGAAACAAACTCTGAGATAGTGATTAATCTTGGCGCTGCATTCATCAATATGTCGGTGCTAGAGGCCTGTCTTGAGACTGGAGCTGTGTATATGGACACTGCGATTCACGAGGAGCCTGACAAGGTTTGTGAAAATCCTCCCTGGTACGCCAATTATGAATGGAAACGCAAGGAGCGTTGCGCCTCTAAGGGTCTTACAGCGATTCTCGGCGTTGGTTTCGATCCCGGTGTGGTCAATGCCTATTGCGCGTTGGCGGTCAAACGCTATTTCGACACAATCGACACCATCGACATTATTGATGTCAATGCTGGCAGCCATGGTAAATATTTTGCAACGAATTTCGACCCAGAAATTAATTTCCGTGAATTTATCAAGGTCTGGACCTGGATCGACCGGCAATGGAAGGAATATCCCACTCATTCCGTCAAACGAATTTATGATTTGCCGGTGGTTGGGCCGTGTCCAATTTATCTCAACGGCCATGATGAACTGCATTCTTTGTCGAAAAATATTAACGCCAACAGCATTCGTTTTTGGATGGGTTTTGGTGATCATTACATCAATGTTTTCACTGTACTCCGCACCCTAGGATTTCTTTCCCATCTACCGGTTGTTTTAACCACAGGTCAGGAGGTAATACCACTCCAGGTCGTCAAAGCGGTGTTACCCGATCCCATGACACTGGCACCGGGCTACATCGGTAAAACCTGCATTGGTAATTTCGTCAAGGGTTGGAAGGATGGTCGATCACGCGAGGTCTTTATTTATCAGGTTTCTGATCATCGACAATGCTTCGAGGAGATTGGCTCGCAAGGTATTAGTTACACCGCTGGCGTGCCACCGGTCGCAGCAGCCATATTGGTGGCTCAAGGCGTCTGGAATCCTCAAACAATGGTGAATGTCGAGGAACTCAACCCTGAACCTTTCATTGCAATTCTTGATCGAATCGGCCTACCCACCGAAGTCAAGGAAATCGAACCAGGCAGCGCGACATCCTTTAATGGCACAGTTGGTCCGCTTAACGAGGAACTCCTCCGTTCGACCGCGACAGTCACCATCTCAGCGGCCAATCCGATGATTGCTTTGACCAAAAAATGAAGCAGAGGTATCTAAATTATTATTCCCATGACGAATGGAATAACCTGTTACGTTTTTCAAAAAACCTGGAAACGCCATTCCTGGTCGTTTTCAAGGACAAAGTTCGGAAAAAATTTGAAAGTTTCCGTAATTGTTTTCCCCAAGCCAAGATTTATTACGCCGTCAAAGCCAATCCTGGTACTCCATTATTAGCCCTGCTTCGAGATTTAGGATCTTGTTTCGATGTTGCTTCCATTCATGAACTCAATCAAGTGCTCGCACTGGGAGTTTTGCCAGATCGCGTGAGTTTCGGCAACACCATCAAAAAAGCCAGGCACGTCAGCGAAGCTTACGAAAAAGGTGTAAGGTTATTCGCCACCGACAGCGAAGCGGATGTTCGTCAATTAGCTAAAGCTGCTCCAGGATCGAGAGTGTTTTTTCGGCTCCTTATGGATGCAGTTACTTCGGATTCCGATTGGCCCTTGTCAAGAAAATTTGGTTGTCAACCGCGAATGCTTGCGGATTTAGTAGCATTGACCGCTGAACTGGGTCTTGAACCTTATGGAATTTCTTTTCATGTGGGATCACAACAGCGGGAAATTCAAGCTTGGGACGCTGCAATCGCCAAGGTCAGCGGCCTGCTTGAACTATTGGCGGGTGCCCAGCTTCCTCTACAGGCCATTAACATGGGAGGAGGGTTTCCGGCAGATTATTTAGTTAAATGCAATTCACTCATGGTCTACGCCGAGGAAATCAATCATTACTTGACAACCCATTTTGGCGATGCAATACCGAAGATTTATTTGGAACCGGGACGTGGGTTGGTGGGCGAGTCTGGAGTATTGGTCAGCGAGATTATTCTCATTGCCAAAAAAGCCAGGACTGATCTAAAACGTTGGGTCTATACTGATGCGGGAGTTTTTTCCGGTCTCATGGAAACCTTGGGGGAATCCATTAAATATCCCATTCATACTCACCGTGAGGGCGAAAGAGGAACGGTTATTCTGGCCGGTCCAACTTGCGACAGCATTGACATCATGTATGAGGAATATCCCTATCAGTTACCTTTATCGTTAACTATTGGCGACCGCCTTTATTGGCTCGCTACTGGAGCTTATACCGCTTCTTATAGCGCCATTGAATTTAACGGTTTTCCCCCATTGAAAACCTATTATTTATAAGTAGTGGCCGAGGCAATACCATCAATCGTGCAATCCAGGCGCGTAATTCATGGATAGCTTATCCATGGCCAAGCCACGAGAAGAACGATTGCGTCACTGTGCCGCTTACGGTCTGATAGCCGAGAAAGACCGGCAGCTGTAACGATTTTGCTATCCAAAGGGGCGGATAAAACCGTCCCCTTTCTTACCCGCCCTGCAGGGAGGAATTTTTCGGGGACACTGATGAGCAAAATTTTAATATTAGCCATCGGTAATATTTTACTATCCGATGATGGTATCGGGATCCATATCCTTCGCGCATTGCAAAATCAAGTGGAATCTTGGGATGATGTATCGCTAATGGATGGAGGTACATTGAGCTTTACGTTGGCAGCATCCATTGAAAAAACTGCAGCACTAATCGTGGTGGACGCCGCGCGACTTGAGGCTGAACCTGGTACTGTGCAGATTTTCTGTGGCGAGGAGATGGATCGCTTTCTTGCCAAGAGTCGCAAGTCCAGTGCGCATGAAGTGAATTTAATGGATCTAATGCTGATCGCACAGCTTGAAGGTTATTGGCCAGATTATCGAGCACTCGTAGCCATTCAACCAGAAAAAATGGAATGGGGGGAATTTCCGACGCATCGTGTCGCACTCGCGATACCTGTCGCCTGTCAGCGGATTAGGGAAATTATTGAGAATTGGCGTCGTAAATCACTTGATTGAGAGGCGTTTTCCTCAACTCTAGGCACTGAAAGCGGCAGCGGCAGAGAATCTTGAGGGCAGAACAAAACGTTTTTGCGCAAGGTTCAAAACACAGAACCAAGCTGCGTTGCAATTCTGGCGATGGGGGAGCGAATGCCGAAAGTCGCTTCGTCACCAGGCTATTTATGGGTTGACAGCCGTAAAAGAGCGGCAACCTTCATTTTACAGTCAACAAACAGGAGGACGGCGTTTCCTTCCCATGGCTAAAGCCAGTGGTTTGCGCGCCGAATTAGGATGAATGAACAATCCTTGGTTTTATTGGATCAGTTAGCGCAACATGGAATTTCCCGCCGCAAATTTTTAAGGTATTGCGCCACCCTAGCCTCGCTAATGGCGTTACCACACTCGGCGGGGCGTGCCTTTGCCGAGGCACTTGTCAAGGCACCACGCCCGTCAGTTATCTGGCTTTCCTTTCAAGAATGCACTGGTTGTACTGAAGCAATTACTCGCTCGCATTCGCCTACCCTGGAGGGATTACTTTTTAATAGTATTTCTCTGGATTATCACCATACCCTCCAGGCCGCTGCCGGTAATGCCGCCGAGGCCGCCCGCGAGGAAGCCATGAAAAGGCATTGGGGAAAATATTTGCTGGTGGTTGATGGATCAGTGCCAATGAAGGATGGTGGTATTTATTCCACGATTGCCGGAGTTTCCAATTACGATTTACTCATGGCGACTGCTAGGGGTGCCGCAGCGGTAATAGCCGTGGGTAGTTGCGCCGCTTTTGGTGGATTGCCCAAGGCGAATCCAAATCCTACCGGTGCGGTAGCTATTGCCGATTTAGTAAAGGATAAACCAGTGATCAACCTTCCGGGTTGCCCACCCATCCCGGTCGTCATGACTGGCGTGCTTGCTTATTATCTTACCTTCGGCGCGTTACCTGAACTGGATACGATAGGAAGACCGAAATCTTTTTATGGAGAAACAATTCATGATCGATGCTATCGACGACCTTTTTATGATCAAGGAAAATTCGCCAAGAGTTTCGATGACGCAGGGGCACGTCAAGGTTGGTGTTTATTCGAACTAGGTTGCAAGGGACCGATCACCCATAACGCCTGCGCCACGGTAAAGTGGAATGATTCACTTTCATTTCCGATTGGTTCAGGGCACGGTTGTTTAGGGTGCTCTGAACCAGGTTTCTGGGACGGTGGTGATTTCTACCGTGCCTTGTCCCTGCCAGCCAACCCGCTAAATGACATGACTGGCTCAGTGGCGGTAGGGTTAGCTGTGGGAACGTCCATGGCGGTTTCCAATCGTTTGCTCAAAAAAATGGCGGTCGCTGTTCATACGCCAGCAGTACTGGCCGACCTAAAACAAGAAAAGTCAACTATTTCACCTTTAGAAGGGCGATGCTTGTGAAAGCAGACATCACGGTTGACCAGCTTCATCACCTTGCGACGAGATACAGGCTGATCGTTGAGAAAGACCGGCAACTTTAAAAAAATTTTGCTATTCAAGGGGCGGAGAAAACCGTCCATTTTCTCCCCACCGTCAAGGGTGGGGTTTTTCGGGGACACTGAATGAATGAACTCCAATTTCTCTCTTGGGTACGCGGTACCGGCTTACAAATCGCGGTAACGTTCTTTCTGATGGGAATGACCTGGCGACTGATTGAGATTTATACGTTGGGTCGTAAGGTGAGTCTCGCTGAATCACGTCACGTGAGCGGTGCTTCTGGCTGGCATACGATTTATCGGCGTTTTTTACCTCCAAAAGGCATGTTCCAATCCTCTCCAATCACTTATGCAGGTGGCTATGTGTTCCATATTGGTCTGGCCGTGGTATTTTTTCTATTTGCACCACATATCAAACTAATTCAGGATATCACTGGTTTTTCCTGGAGCGCGCTACCCTCACGGATAATAGACATGGTAACCGTGATAACCTTAGCAGCGATGGTTGTGGTGATAGCGGATCGAATAAAATGTCCAACGAAGAGATTCTTATCTGGATTTAGTGAATATTTTGCATGGATAATTACTTTTTTACCCGTATTGACTGGTTATCTAGCAGCGAATCATCTCCTATTTCCTTATACCAGCATGTTTGCCTTACATATCCTCAGTGTAGAATTATTATTAATCATGATTCCATTTACCAATCTAGTGCATGTCGCTACTGTATGGCCATCGCGTTGGTTTAATGGGGATGTCAATGGTCACCGTGGTGTTCCGGTCTAGGAAAAACACTGGTAAATCACCCTACGGCTAAAGCCGGGGGCTTGAATAAAATTAAAGCCTGATTTACCAGCCTGAGCCACAAAACATCGTGTTTTGACTGACGGTTTTTTCCGCTAAAACCGTCTTCTTTCCTCCCCCATGGCTAAAGCCAGGGGTATCTCGGGGACAATAATGAGCGCTTCATTAAGCCGGGCGATTAATGTTCTGAAGGAAGTTATTGACGCTCCGATTGCTAGTTACTTTAATAGCTGCGTCCATTGTGGATTATGCGCTGAGGCCTGTCTATTTCACACCGAGACGGGAGATCCGAAGTATGCGCCCATTTATAAACTGGAACCACTACGCCGGATTTACGAGCAAGAGTATACCTTATTAGGCAGACTCGCAAAATTACTTGGATTGTCAAAACCAATTACAGACAAGGAATTATCATCGTGGCGAGAATTAGTTTATGACAGCTGCACGATGTGCGGTCGTTGTTCCTTGATTTGTCCGATGGGAAATGATCTTGTTTATATGATACGACGACTTCGAGAAGGAATGGCGATTGCTGGCTATGCCCCACCTGGAGTCATTGAAGCCACCAGGCGCGCGGTCGAAATCGGCAGTCCGATGGGCATAAAATTATCAGCACTTAAGGTGCAAATCGCTCATGTTCAGGCGGAAACTGGCTTAGAAGTACCATTGGATCGGGAAGGCGCGGAATATATGTTGATCCTTTCCTCTATGGAGATCATTAATTTCCCCGAGTTCATGGCCGCAATTGCTAAAATTATGCGTCAGGCGGGTAAAACTTGGACACTATGTTCAGAGGCGTTTGAGGCTACCAACAGCGGAATTCAAATCGGGGTTTCAGATATTGCCAAGATAATTGTTTCACGAATTGTCGCCGGAGCCGAGAAACTAAAGGTAAAAACGGTCATCAGCCCTGAATGTGGCCATGCCTTCACGGCTTTACGTTGGGAGGGACCTAATCTTATTGGTCGACCGTATCAATTCAAGGTTCAACATATTTTAGAAGTATTGGATGAATTCCGTGAACAAGGTATTTTAAAAGTCTCCCGCCTGAAAGAAGGTCGATTCACGTTTCATGATCCGTGCCAAATTGTCAGAATGGGAGGAGTAATAGAACCTCAACGCAATTTGATGAAATTGTTGGTTCAAAAGTTTGTGGAGATGCCGGATTCAGAAAAATACAATTGGTGTTGCGGTGGCGGTGGCGGAGTATCGGCTAATGAAGATACTAAGGCATTACGGCTCGTAGCCTTCAAGCGTAAAAAGACTCAATTAGAGGCCATTAATGCGGATCACTTGGTAACTGCTTGCGCTAATTGTCGAATTATACTGGAGGAAGGAATAGAATATTATCGAATGGATCCACTTTTGCAAGGACTGACTGAACTAATCGCTGATAATTTAGTCATGAACCCCACGACTAAAGCTGGAGTGGCTCTCTCGCGGGCATCCGATGACTGATGATATAAAGGGCATAAAATGAATATCACGAATGATAATGAATTCAAGGCTATCCTGAATGATTTGGATATAGTTCGGAAACGCAAGGTGGCGGCGGCTTTCGTGGAGAGTGTATTGCCCTTGTGTACTGATCCACGCGTCAACAACGTCATTGCTACAGCCAAGCGCGAAGGTGTCACAGAACTAGAGCTGATTGCTGCTTATCAAATGGCAAATACCGCGCGCGTAGAGAGTTTCTGTCACTGTGGAAAAGAAATAGACTGGCAAAATCAAGCCAGCCATTTTGTAGCCAGGGCCGCACTTGATTGTGTAAAGCCAGCGAAGGAAAACACCAATTTAGCCTGGGATGCCGCAACGGATGCACGCATCGCCCGTAGCTGTCAAGGTATCGCTAACGGTGGTGAGTGTATTGAACAACGTGAATCCGAAAAACAGTATCTCATCCTTGCCGATTTCATGAGTCAATAGGAAAAACTATGGCCAGCACGCAACGGATCGTCGTGGATCCAGTTACTCGTATCGAAGGGCATTTACGTATTGAAGCGGAAACGGATGATTCCGGGAATATTACCCACGCATCGAGTGCCGGCACCATGGTACGCGGTATTGAAATTATTCTGCGTGGTCGTGATCCCCGCGATGCTTGGGCTTATACACAACGAATTTGCGGCGTCTGCACTCTCGTCCATGCCATGGCCTCGATTCGGGCTGTGGAGGATGCACTGCATTATTCTATTCCAAAAAATGCTCAATTAATTCGCAATCTGATGATCGGAGCGCAATACATCCATGATCATGTCATGCATTTTTATCATTTACATGCACTGGATTGGGTGGACGTAGTCTCAGCCCTAAAAGCTGATCCAAAGGCTACATCGCAATTGGCTCAAAGCATTAGCGCCTGGCCGAAATCATCACCCGGCTATTTTTCGGATATGCAAAAGAAAATTAAGGGGTTCGTAGAGTCTGGACAATTAGGTATTTTCGCTAATGGCTATTGGGGACATCCAGCGTATCAGTTGCCGCCCGAGGTGAATCTTTTAGCAGTCGCTCATTATCTGGAAGCGCTGGCTTGGCAGCGTGACGTAGTTAAATTGCATACTATTTTTGGTGGAAAAAATCCTCATCCCAATTTCGTAGTGGGAGGAGTGCCCTGCGCGATTAGTGTCAATCCTGATTTCCCCGATTCTGCCGTGCGTGGTGGTCAAGATGCCACAGCGCTTAACATGATAGGTTTACAGATTATTCAAAACGTTATTCATCAGATGCAGGAGTTTGTCGATCAAGTATATGTTCCCGATACCTTAGCAATCGCCAATTTTTATAAGGATTGGGGAGCACGGGGCGAGGGTTTGGGAAATTTTCTGTGCTATGGTGATTTACCTGAAAAGGATATGAATACACCAGATTCATTTTTATTTCCACGCGGAGTAATTTTGAATCGCAATCTCGGTGAGATTCATCCTCTCGATCTTAATAACGCCGATGAGATTCAGGAATTCATCACTCATTCCTGGTACAAATATGGATCAGGTGACACCCACGGACTTCATCCCTACGCTGGTGAAACAGAGCTACATTATACTGGCCCTAAACCACCCTATGAATATTTGGACACAGAAGCTAAATATTCTTGGCTCAAAAGCCCGCGTTGGAAAGGAAAATCCATGGAAGTCGGACCACTCGCACGGGTGTTGATGCTTTATGCCAAGGGCCATGAGCCAACTAAAGAATTAGTAACGATGACATTATCTAAATTGGCGGTTGGTCCCGAGGCTCTTTTTTCAACCTTGGGACGCACCGCCGCTCGCACCCTGGAAACCAAAATTCTCGCGGATGCGATGCAGGGTTGGTTCGATAACTTGATTGCCAATATCAAGGCTGGGGATGTTCGGACTTTCAACGAAACTCACTGGGATCCGTCCACTTGGCCCAAAGAAGCGCGCGGAGTGGGTTTCACCGAAGCGCCACGGGGTGGATTAGCGCATTGGATTGTAATTCGGGATGGACGGATCGCCAATTATCAAGCAGTAGTTCCTAGCACCTGGAATGCCGGCCCGCGTGATGCACTTGGTCAACCTGGTGCCTACGAAGCAGCCTTGCAGGATCGTCATACGTTATTCGATCCCAAGCGTCCCATTGAAATTCTTCGTACCATTCACAGTTTCGATCCCTGCATTGCCTGTGCGGTGCATGTAACCGATCCCACCGGGGAAGAATTAGTTCAGGTAAAAATTACCTAAATTATTCAAGCTCTATTGCCTATAGTCAAGGCGACTATCAGTAATGCGCTGAAGGGTCGTTTTCCTTTCTTGGCTCGCTGCGATGCAAAATTGTTGCATGTCGCCAACCTCGCAATGAATTGATCACCCAAAGTGTTTTTGCGCGGGAGAGATCGGAAACTTTAATAGTTTTTTCACGAATCTCTCCTTTTTCCAATAGAGTGCGACGATACGTTCCCGCCAGCAAGCCAGCACTGACAGGGGGAGTAACGCGCTCGTTGTCAAATTCGACAACCACATTGGCGGTTGTTGTTTCAGTAATCTCACCTCGTTCGTTCCACAACAATACATCTGTTCCCTTTGGACATGCACAACACGCACGTTCGTATTCCACCCTATGAGTCGTTTTGTGATAAAAAAAAGGATTCGATGAATTAATTGCCATCTCGGCGAGAGTAATGACTGCATCAGTGGTGTATTCCTCAAGAACAGTCGCTTCAGTGTGAATAGTGCCCTCTTGATCAAGAAGCAATCGTACCCGTTGGGGAATGTTGGAAAACCGCCTCGAGATTTCATCGAGTGCGAGACACATTTTTACTGGATCAGCACGATAGCCAAAATAATTTGCTGATCCAACAATCCGTTCGATGTGCTCATTCAAAAGGAAAAAGCCGGTGGTTGGTGTCCATAATAACGTTTCCAACAATGAGAAACGAGGTTGTGTTTCCCATAATACTCGTGTTTTAGCAAGACATTCTGCGTATTCGTCTTCACTCCCTGAATCCCACACGATGCCACTACCAACACCATATTGGGCGCTTTCAGTCACGCGATTAACGACCACAGTACGAATTGCAACATTAAATTCAGCACGTCGCCCAGGCGCAATAAAACCAATAGCTCCCGTGTAGAGTCCGCGCGGAGTTGTTTCAAGGTCGGCAATGATTTTCATAGTATTCACCTTGGGTGCGCCGGTCACTGATGCTGCGGGAAATAATGCACGAAAAATTTCTGGAATCGAATAGTCGGTAAGGGTCTCGACTGTGGAAGTCATTTGCCATACCGTTGGATACTGTTCAATTTCAAAAAGGCGGGATACTTGAACACTGCCGGGTACTGTAATACGGCCCAGGTCATTACGCATCATATCAACGATCATGAGATTTTCGGCGCGATTCTTGATCGATTGGCGTAGCGCCACGGCGCGCGCCGTATCCATGAATGGTTCGGGTGCGCGTGCGGCAGTCCCTTTCATGGGACGGGTAATCAATCGCCGACCATTGAGCGTGAAAAATAACTCGGGTGATACGGAAAGGATGACAAATTGTCCAATATCAAGATAGGCTGCATGTCGTGAACATTGCGCACTGACCATTTTTTTGAACCAGGCTTTTGGGTCTGCCGTGAATTTTTTAATCAAGCGCCAGGTGTAATTTACCTGGTAAGTATCCCCGGCTGCGATGCGCCGTCGAATAGTATCAATAGCTATGCCATACGCATTTCGATCCACGGACGGTAACCAGGACTCCGGCATGTTAACCATTTCATCCAGAATTGCGGGAGCAGCCCTGGCATTCATACCAGGTAGTGATAGCGCATCGCCCGTAAAGCGATTCAAATATTCAGGTTCAGCGACAAGGTCGCATTCATCATCTTTGTAAAAGTCCAGAAATGTTTTGGATGCAGGTAACACCTCGGGTGCCGCGTACAGCGTAAAATAAAGCAATGGTGGATCCGAAGCAGTAGGTTTTCGCACCTGGAGCGCATTGTCGAATCCCGGCGCAGCCTCGTAACTGACGAATCCAACTGCGTGATAATTCTGTTGAACTAGGTATTCGATCTCACGCAACGCAGGAAGTACGTCATCTGGAGCGCGGGCTTCAATAATATGCAGTGGAGTTTGAAAATATAACCAAAGCCCAGTTGCGCTTTGCTGCAACAAAGCTTCACCCATGGTAGACATGGTCAAACACCGACCGTCTGTTCAACCACTGGCATATCCCGCGTCGCTTGAGTTCAGCGGTAATCCCATTAATTACCACCCATTTTTTAGAACACCAGGCAGGTGCCAGCAGCAATTCAGGTTCTACGGTACCTGTGAGGCGATGAAAAATAACTTCGGCAGGGGTTAATTCCACTAAATCCGCTACCGCCGCGAAATATTCGGCAAGCGTCAGCGGCAGATATTCACCACGACGCCATTCATCAGCAAGCTGCGTGCCACGAACTACATGTAGTGGGTGGAGTTTGAGTCCATCGACTCCGATCTCCAATACTTTTTCCAAAGTAGTACGATAATGCCATGGTGTCTCTCCGGGTAATCCTACAATCAAGTGAGTACACACAGACAATCCCGCCGCACGCGCCGCACGCAAGGTAACGCAATATTCGGCGAAGTCATGACCGCGATTGACGCGTGCCAAGGTAGTATCAAAAGCTGATTGCAGCCCTAGTTCCAGCCACACTTCCTTACCTGCCTGGCGATACTCCGCCAACAAATCGATGACTTCAGGGCCGACACAATCCGGTCGTGTTCCCACCGACAAGCCCACTACATCTGATTCCGCCAGTGCCGCGTCGTAGAGGGCACGCAAGGTTTCAAGCGCAGCATAAGTATTGGTATAGGTCTGAAAATAAGCGAGATACCGTTGTGCCCCAGTTCGTTTGCGAATCACCGCACGTCCAGCCGCTATCTGTTCCGTCACGCTCAATGGGTGCCGTGCATGGGGATTGAATGACGCGTTATTGCAGAAGACGCAGCCTCCCCACCCCTTACTGCCATCGCGGTTGGGGCAGGTCAGACCAGCATTGATGGCGATTTTGTGTACCCGTTCACCATGGCGACGCAAGAGAGCTTGGCCAAAGGTATGGACATAATCCGCTAAAGTCATGACGGATTCAGAATAACCATTTGAAGATGCTTGAAATAAGTTTCGATATCGGCAGAATCACGTTGTTCGGTGGCACACACCAAGAGACCTTCACCAAGTTCAGGATAATCATGCCGCAGCGGATAGCCTGCTACGAGCTTGTCCGCCGCCAGGGCGCGGACCACTGCATCCACAGCGACCGGTAGGCGCAAGGCCACTTCGTGAAAAATGGCGCGTTCAAAGATGGGTTCGACTCCATCAAGACAGGTAAGCCGTTCTTGTAAGCGTCGCGTATTGGCGCGGCAGGCCATCGCCACCCGTTCTAGGCCACTTGGCCCGAGCAGCGAAAGATAAATAGTTGCGGCGGTCATCATCAATCCTTGATTGGTGCAAATATTGGACGTGGCCTTGGAACGACGGATGTGTTGTTCTCGTGCCTGAAGAGTCAGGGTAAAACCTGGTTTGCCTGCGAGATCCACGGTACGGCCCACGATCCGCCCCGGTAGTTGACGGACCAGCTCCTGACGACAGGTCATAAAACCGAAATAGGGACCACCAGACGACAGGGGCGCGCCAAGAGGTTGACCTTCGCCGCAGGCAATATCCGCACCCTGCGTTCCCCATTCTCCGGGCGGCTTGAGTAGCGCCAGGGACACAGGATTGACCACGGCAATAACGCGCCCGCCGTGGGCGTGCGCCCAGTCAGTGAGGGCATCCACTTCTTCCAGCACTCCGAAGAAATTAGGCTGAGGCACCACCAACGCTATGAATTCCCCAGGTGCAGTCGGCAGAGATGCGGGATCAATATGGCCGCCGCGCCGGTCGTAGTCCAATTCTTCCAGAATAATACCCTGAGCACCGACAATGGCATTGACCACCCGCCGGTAGATGGGATGCACTGTGCGCGGCATCAAGACGCGACCACCTCGGGCACCATGGGCTGCTTTTCGTTTCATGGGGCCAACGCGCACCGCCATGAGCACCGCTTCGGCCAAGGCCGATGCCCCGTCGTACAGCGAGGCGTTGGAGACCTCCATCGCGGTAAGAGCAGCCATCATCGATTGATATTCATAGATAACCTGTAACGTCCCCTGGCTGGCTTCAGCCTGATAGGGCGTATAGGCACTGTAAAACTCGCCACGGCTTAAAATTTGCCACACCGCAGCCGGAATATAGTGGTCATAGGCACCCGCCCCCGCGAAACAGAGCGGCGTGCCATCGGCTGCCGCACGCGTTTGCAGCAGCCGGATTACCTCCATCTCCGATAATCCCGCCGGAACCTTGGACAGGCCATGTGCGCGGAGATCAGCCGGAATCTCATCGAACAGATCATTAATTTGTTCGATGCCAATAATATCAAGCATTTCCCGAACATCATCGGGTGTATGAGGAATAAAGGGCATATTAGATCTAATGATTTTTGACAGCCGTCCGAGGATATGGACTCAAAAAACTGATTAAAAAATAAATTTGGCTACGGTGCCGGCGTGGCGCTGACCTCGTTCGACCACGCGCTCGTACCGCCGGCGTTGACAGCGGCCATAGTAAAGAAATAAGTCGTGCCGTTGGTCAATCCAGTAATCACCACGCTGGTTGCAGTAACTCCGGTTTTTACCGGAGTCGGGGCTTCCGCGCTCGCTGTTGTTCCCTGAAAAACTTGATAACTTGTGGCACCGGTCACCGCTGTCCATTTCAGCGTCACTTTGCCGTTGCCCTTGACCACGCTAATGGTGGGCGGCATTGGCACAACGGTATAAGTCCGAATGAATTGGTTATTGGTTTCATTGGATTCAGCGATTTCACACCAGCTATCGACGAAGGCGCGTAGTGTCCGTGGCCCGCCAGTAGTATCTGCCTTCAAGGTGAACGTGAAGTCACGGTGCTGGCCCGCCGCTAGGATGCCAATCTCCTTCCAGGCGTCGCCCTCCCAGCCACACTTTTGTGTTGTGGGTTGATTAGCCCAGATATCCAGAAAGCCACCCGCCGCTTCTGTGATGCCCTGATTGGCAACGGTAACGAGAATGTCAAAATTGCCTGTGTTCAGGTTGACGGGACGCCAGGAAAGGCTAGTAATCACGAAATCAATTTGACGTGTCCTGGGCGTAGCGCTGACTTCGTTTGACAGCGGACTGGTACCAGCCGCGTTGACAGCGGCTATCTTGAAAAAATATTTCGTGCCGTTGGTCAATCCGGTAATCACCACGCTGGTTCCAGTGACGCCAGTTTTTACTGGAGTCGTGGATTCACCGCTTGCTGTCGCTCCCTGAAAAACTTTGTAACTCGCAGCTCCCTCCACCGTTGCCCAGTTCAGCGTCACCTGAGAATAGCCCACGACCGCGACGGCAAGCACCGGCGCTGCCGGACGCGCCAGGAAGTTCGCGGTCGTTGTTTTGTTTGTGTCCATGATTACGACGCAGGAAGTGCTGGTTACGGTGCAGGCACCGGACCATTTCTTGAAAATCGACCCCGTGCTCGGTGTCGCCTTCAGCGTCACGTTGGTTCCCGGTGCGTAGTTTTCGCTGCAATCCGTGCCGCAAGTAATTCCCGCCGGAGTGCTGCTTACCGTGCCATTGCCAGATTTGACCACGTTTAGGGAATACACTGATGGATCGAAGGTCGCGGTCACGGTCGTGGTTGCGTTCATCGTTACCGTGCAGGTGCCCGTTCCTGAGCAGCCGCCGCCGCTCCAGCCCGCGAAGGTCGATCCGGTTTCCGCTGTCGCGGTCAGCGTTACGCTCGTGCCGTTAGCATAATTCTCGCTGCAATCACTACCACAATTTATTCCTGTCGGATTGCTGGTTACGGTTCCACTCCCCGTGCCCAGCTTGGCGATATTCAAATTAAAAGCCAAAAAATCAAATGACTGTCCAGCGCGCACGAGGCGCACCTGGAACGCGCCATTCTTATCGTCGTCGTGGGCGTTACCATCGTAGAAATAGACGTCCCACGCGTCATCCGAATCGTAGGCGAAGGCCGAAGCCGACCAAAAATACTCACTCGGAGTGTTGGGAAAATAGTTGACATCAATACTGGGATCAAAACTACTATAATCAACCAGTGATATCAGTTCTTTGATATTGGGCAGACGCCAGTCGCTGTAATTGGCCAGTGTTGAATTTTTAGCTGCTACCAGGGCTTTTGACCAGGCCATGGAAGAAACAGTACCGGTACAGGTCCCGGCAATGTAAGTCTGCCCTACGCTGCACGCGGCCCACATTAGTCCAGTGCAGCCATCCGTGACGGTTCCGTCCAGATTGTCAGTCAAATTGCCAATACACTGTCCAGCGCGCACGAGGCGCACCTGGAACGCGTTACTCTTATCGTCGCCGTAGGCGTAACCATAGCCGAAATTGACGTACCACGCGCCATCTGAATCGTAGGCGCCGGCCGAAGCCGACCAAAAACCCGACGCGAGCGTATTTGGAAAATAAGTAAGGTTAATGGTGGGACCAGGATAGCCAATTCCATAATGCACAATGCCGGTCAGTTCCTTAATGGTGGGTAAACGCCAATCGTTGAAGCCGCACAAGCCAGTGGCATTGACAGCGGTGACAAGCGAGCCGGTGTCGTCCCAGGTATAGGTGTTGTACTTGTCACGGACACCGCCATCGTTGGTTTTTACTTCCCAAAGAAAACCAGTGACGTTGTCGCGGGTGCAGGCCCAATCTTTGGGACCGGTACCAAGAACAGCGGAGGCGGGAAGCTCGCTGCCGTCGTTAGCAATTTTTGTGAAATCAAAACCAGCCGCACCAGCACCGATTTTGGTGAGTTGACCGGCGGCGGCAGCAGCATCGCGCCCGTAGCGGCCATCCTGGCGTGGATTGACGGCGCTGTCACCGCTGGTCGCGGCGGTGCAGGTACCCCAAATACCACCGTCATCCTGGCATTGAGTGATGCCAGTATCGTTCAGAGCACCGAGGGTGCCGACGGCGGAGGAAATGCCTGGAAGGGTCAAAAGGCAAATAAAAACTAAGTGTGATAGTAAGGAAAACATAAAGTATCTCCAGAACATAGCTATTGTGGAAATTACGCTAACTTTAATCATTCTATACGAAGTGAAGTCGCAGAATCCATCTACATAGATTCTGCGTTCTGCGACTGCGCGCAGAATGACACGGGCGCTAACGCGTCCTCCGCGCAGAATGACAGAAAAAAACTCAATCCTGTTAGGAGTTACGCAGTTGAAAAATAGGTTCAAAATTTTCAGTCAGTTACATCAGATACCTATCTGATGACTTTCCATGGAAATCAAACGATTAAAATTCAACTGCGTAACTCCTATCCTGTATAGAGTTACAAATTCAACTGCGTAACTCCTAAACCTAATTAACTCAAGTTGCTAACTATTTGCCTTTCTCCCCTCTCCCTTTGGGAGAGGGGCTATTTGGTTATCCACCATAATAGGTAGCAACTTGGATTACTTATAGAAATTCTGCGTTCTGCGACTGCGCGCAGAATGGCACGGGCGCTAACGCGTCCTCCGCGCCTTGATGCGTTTAATTTCGGCCAGAGCCGTTTCTTTTTCACGTAGTGCGAATTCCTTTTCTAGCATGGCTTGATTTTCACGCTGAAGGGCTGTTTCCTTCTCTTTCATAGCTGCTTCTTTCTCTTTCATAGCTGCTTCTTTCTCTTTCATAGCTGTTTCCTTTTCTTTTATAGCTGCTTCCTTTTCTTTCATAGCTGTTTCTTTTTCTTTTATAGCTGCTTCCTTTTCTTGCAAAGCTTGATTTTCACGCTCAAGGGCTGCTTCCTTTTCCTTTAACGCTGCCTGTTCGCGCAATAACGCATGAAGTTTTTCTCTCCGCTCTTCATCCATTTCTCTCTGTATCGTTTTCTGCTCACGCAGGTAGTTCTGACGAGCCTGATAGGCATGATAATTACGCTCCTTTTCGGAAAATTGACGCAAGGTGGTCATCGCCTGTTTCATCTCCAGGGTAGTCATCCAGTCGGGTAGTTCATCATCATCGAATTGTTCCGCTTTGTTAAAAAATTGCAACCAACGCTCTTGTTCATTTTTTACCACGCTTGCCTTGAATTTATTCAGTTCCAGCAACCAGATTCCACCATGATTCAACAATGTTCGACCTTTTGTATCGCGGAGCAGGTGACAAGCATGGATGTAGTCATTATCGGTTGCAATTAAATTTTCAGCCAGCAGCCAGATGGAATAGGTTGGTTTTAGCAGGCCATAATCATCGCCGCTTAGAAGCTGCTTGCTGTAAATATCCGCCCAAGTATAAAGAATTCTGGCTAGCAGCGAGCTGTGGCTAATCATCTGGATTTCAATTTGATATATTTGTTTCCGCTCATCCCTAGCTTTGACATCGACGATGCTGAGTTTATCGTCAAGAAATTCCTTTTCGTTATAGGGATTAAGGATTTCAACGGTGGTGATTGGAGCAGCTAGGTCACCTGCGAGGATGGCGTTGAGAAAATGCGCAAGAAGGTTGCGATTTTTCCGCGAGCCAAGCAGCGCCTTAAAGACACAATCAATTTTTGGATCTATTCTGTGTTTCATAAATTTTTTGTTTTATCTATGGAATGATTGACAATTTTGTTTTCTTAAAATTGAGGGTGTAAAATGTTCTTTATCACAAAAAACAAGTTCAGACAAGATTGATGGAAATAATTTTCAAAATCGATTTTAATTGAATAGGGTGCTACTAATTAATTTACTCATGCGCAAGGCGGCAATTCCGTCATCGTAATAATCGAGAACACGTCCAATTTTATGGTAATCAGCGCGATGGTAAAGGTTCTGGGCACTGTCGTTGTCTTCCCTCACTTCCAAGACCATGCTTGTTCGACCATAATCACGGGCGGCAAGCTCGCCGGCGTTCAACAACGCGCGCCCGATGCCTTGTCCGCGCGCAGACTGATCCACAACGATTGAGTAAAGATATGCTTTACTGCTATTGCGACGGTAAAGTATCACCACATTTCCTATCAATGTGTTTGTTCCTTCCGCAACCAACAAGTCTGCGTGTCCATGCCGTAGTAAGTACAAAAAACCGCGTCGGCTGATGCGATCTCCGTGAAACCAACTCTCTAAGCGGAGCAGTTCGTTAAGGTCGCAGCGACGGGCGCGACGGATCAGGTAGTGATTAGACATGATTTGATCTGAATAATTGTTGAATAATTTTATTAAGAAATAACCGTGTTTGTCGTCTCCATCCTAGTTTGATACCCTATAATGGAGACAAAAAATTGCAAATAACGTTATGATATACTTAATAATGGTAGTTTATCATTTTAACGTTCATTGTAATCCACCCTGATTTAGTTAACGCTAAAAATGGTTAAAATAAAATTAGGATTTGAATTTCATACTTTTTCAAGGAATTTATTATGTTTCAACGCATAAAAATAGGTACAAGGCTCTGGGGGGGATTTGGTCTGGTATTGATATTGTTCGCTGTGGTGATTGGCATCGGAGTGAACAGCATGATCAATCTCGATGAGACCATCGATAAAATAGTTAATGACCGCTACCCAAAAACGGTACTGGCCAACGATGTCATCCATCAGGTTAATTTTGTTGCCCGTAAGATTCGAAATATTTTACTAATGAAGGACCATGAGAAGGAAAAACCGGAGCTAGAAGGTATTTTTGAGGCACGTCGAATCATTAGCGAAAAACTGGACGCGCTGGAAAAAACCGTGGTATCCGAAAAGGGCAAGGAACTGTTGTCCAATATTCGTGGTAATCGCAAAGCGTATCTTGTCCTTCAGGAACGCTTTTTGGAAATGGTTAAGGATAACCTTTGGGATGAAGGAACAAAATTGGCGCTTAACGATTTGAGGTCCGTGCAAGAAACCTACAGGAAGAGCGTTGAGGCACTGATCGCTTATCAAGGAAAATTGATGGAACAGGAAGGAACAAACGCTCTGGAACTTGAAAAACAATCAATTACCTTAGTGCTGTTACTTGGAGGGGTTTCATTGGCATTGACCATGGGCCTGGCGTTGTGGATCGGATTAAGTGTAACCAGGCCACTGAGCAAGACCGTTGACCTCATCAGTCGCATTGGACGCGGAGACATTCCCGATCCGGTGCAGGAAACCTGGCCGGGAGAATTCGATGTCGTTCGAGAAAGCATCAATAACGCCGGAGTTTCCGTTCATACTCTCATTGCTGACGTTCGCACCCTCACCCAAGCGGGAGCTGAGGGAAATTTGATGGTGCGCGCCGACGCCAGCCGTCATCAAGGTGATTACCAACGCATTGTGGATGGATTCAACGCCACGCTCAACGCGGTGGTCGCGCCGGTCACCGAGGTGATGCGTGTCATGGCAGCAGTCGAAAAAGGTATCCTCGATCAACAGATTGCCAGCGAGTACCAGGGTATGCTGGGTCAACTGCGTGATTCGGTCAACAACACCGTCGCCCAACTCGGGCACACCATTGAGGAAGTGACTCGCACAAGTGGTGAATTGGCCAACGCTGCCTCGCAGGTCGAAGCTACTGCCCAGGCATTAAGTCAGGCTACCAGCGAGCAGGCGGCCAGCGTCGAAGAGACCAGTGCTGCCGTGGAAGAAATGAGCGCCTCCATCACTCAAAATGCCGATAACGCCCTGGTTACCAACACCCGTGCGATTCAAGCGGCCACCGAGGCCAGTGAAGGCGGTACCGCAGTGACCGCAACAGTTGCGGCCATGAAACAGATTGCCACTAAAATTGGGATCATCGATGACATTGCCTACCAGACCAATCTACTTGCCTTGAACGCCGCCATTGAGGCGGCGCGCGCTGGAGAGCATGGCAAGGGCTTCGCAGTGGTGGCCGCCGAGGTGCGTAAGCTCGCCGAGCGCAGTCAGGTCGCAGCCCAAGAGATCGGTGAATTGGCAATCAGCAGCGTGGCGCTTGCTGAGAAAGCAGGAACCCTGCTAGGTCAAATTGTCCCCGCGATCACCACTACCTCGGATTTAGTCCAAGAGATCGCGGCGGCTTCTAAGGAACAATCGGGCGGTGTTAGTCAAATCAACACTGCCATGGGTCAGTTGTCGCAACTCACTCAGACCAACGCCAGCTCCGCCGAACAACTCGCAGCGACCGCCGAAGAATTGGGTGCCCAAGTTACTCAACTTCAGGATTTGGTCGGCTTCTTTCAGATCACCGAACAAACAAACGTCCGCCGGGGAACCACCACGCAACGTGCTGAACCCAACAAGAAGGCTCAAAGTCATTCACTACGTCCAAACGTCTCTCCCCGGCTGCTCGCCCGTGCGCAAGGGATAGTGAAAGGCAAGCCCGAGGCGAAAGGAAAATCAACCGTTACCATGGACAACTTTGAGGAATTTTGAGTATCAGCAATCGCTGTTGTTAATTTCATAGTTTTTTAGCGAGACGATAATCATGCATCACTTAACCAAATCCGGGTCCAGTTTACCAACCAAAGGTGGAACGTTAGCTACGCAGGCCGCCGCGTTCGCGGTCGAGATTCAACAGTATCTAAGTTTTGTTGTCGCCGGCGAGACCTACGCTATTGGAATTCTCGATGTAAAGGAAATTCTTGAATACGTTGGAGTGGGACGAGTGCCGATGATGCCGCCGACCATTCGTGGAATCATTAATTTACGTGGCAAAGTAGTTCCTGTGATCGACCTTGGGGTGCGTTTTGGCGGTATGCCTACTGAACCCTCGCGGCGTACCTGCATTGTGATTGTCGAAGTCGAAACCAACGGTGAACGACACGATATGGGGGTAATGGTGGACGCGGTCAACGAGGTGCTTGATATCTCCTCGGAAAACATCGAACCGCCGCCCACTTTCGGCACAACCATCCGTACCGATTTCATTCGAGGCATGGGGCGGGTGGGTGAACGTTTTGTCATCCTGCTGGATGTGAAAATGGTACTGTCGGTGGAAGAACTATCTCAAATCCACGCATTAATGTCGGCACACTAACAATTTGATGCCCTAGCACTTTTTTCGAGATAGCTTTATTAAAGGTAATTCTCTTGAAGCATTTTCTGGAAAATTTACTGACTGTCGCCTTGGCGCAATTACGAATCGAAGGGTGGTTGCCACCTCCGGGCGATGATACGCACACGGTGGTTGTGGAACGCACCCGAGATCGCGTCCATGGAGATTTTGCGAGCAATTTGGCGCTAACCCTGGCAAAACAGGCCAAACGAAAACCGCGCGAGCTGGCTGATGCGCTGCGTGCGCGACTGCCATCCGATCCACGACTGGATCGCGTGGAAGTGGCTGGGCCGGGCTTTCTAAATTTTTTTCTGACCTCACGCGCTTATCAGGATGTAGTGGCGCATATCCTGGAGGAAGGAAAAAACTTTGGGCGGTTAAACCTCGGGGCTGGTCGCCTGGCCCAGGTTGAATTTGTCTCCGCCAATCCTACTGGCCCATTGCATGTTGGACACGGACGCGGCGCGGCTTATGGTGCAGCAGTCGCCGATTTGCTGGCGGCGGTGGGCTTCCGCGTGCAGCGGGAATACTACGTTAATGATGCTGGTCGCCAGATGGATATCCTGGCAATCAGTGTCTGGTTGCGTTATCTAGAACTGTGCGGCGAAACTTTGCGCTTTCCCAGCAATGGTTATCAGGGCAACTATGTCTGGGACATCGCGGCGACGCTCCATCGAACCCATGGAGAGGATCTGCGGATTGCTGCCGAGGTGGTCTTCACCGGGGTACCCGAGGATGCCGCGAACGCGGAAGAGCGCGCTGCGGGAATTGGACCAAACGGAGACATGGAAACCCATGTTGACGGCCTGATCAGTCGAGCCAAGCATTTGTTGGGAGACAAAATTTATCGAATGCTGTTTGACCTGGGACTCAACACCATCCTGAATGATATCCGTGATGACCTTGCCCATTTTGGGGTTTATTATGACAAGTGGTATTCAGAACGTTCGCTAATGGAAAGCGGCAAGGTAGAAGAGGTAATCAATCGTCTGAAGGATGCCGGGTATCTTTACCTCAAAGATGGTGCCTGGTGGTTTCGGTCAAGTGACTTTGGCGATGAGAAAGATCGGGTGGTGGTGCGCGAAAATGGTCAGATTACTTATTTTGCCTCCGATATCGCCTATCACATAGACAAAATGGCGCGGGGTTTTGAGTGGATTGTCGATATTTGGGGTGCCGATCACCACGGTTATGTACCACGAGTCAAGGCGGCGCTTGCCGCTCTTGGTAATGACGCAGAGAAGCTGCATGTCCTTTTAGTGCAATTCGCCATTCTTTATAAAAATGGCGAAAAAATGCGCATGTCCACTCGTAGCGGTGAATTCGTGACTCTGCGCGAGCTACGCAAGGAAGTCGGCAAGGATGCGGCGCGTTTTTTTTATGTACTCCGTTCTTCGGAGCAACACATGGATTTCGATTTAGATTTGGCCAAATCCCAGTCCAATGATAATCCCGTGTACTATTGCCAATATGCCCATGCTCGGGTGCGAAGCGTTTTTCGGACTTTGACTGAAAAGCGGCTTTCCTGGGAGCGCGCCGCTGCCGTGGCGCACCTGCCACGTCTTACCGAAAACCACGAGCAGGCGTTGATGACAACCCTGTCGCGCTATTCGGAAATGCTGGCAGGGGCGGCGCTTAACCATGCGCCACATTTGCTCGCCAACTATTTACGTGAGCTGGCCACCGACTTTCATACCTATTACAACGCCCACCTTTTCCTCGTGGAGGATGCAGAACTGCGCGCTGCTCGTTTGGCGCTCATCGAAGCTACCCGCCAAGTTCTCTCCAATGGGCTGGAATTGTTGGGAGTCTCTGCTCCCGATACCATGTAATAACCGTCACTAGGCCCATAAGGGTTGACAGCCGGGAAAGACCGGCAACTTCACTTCAACTTCAACAGCAAGAAAAAACAGGAGGCGGCGCTTTCTCCCCCATGGCTCAAGCCAGGGGTTTCCGCGCTGAATTTGGATGACTACCAATCCTCGCAAGCCCTCGCCACCGCCGGATTACAAACCTTCTTTGTCATCCAAAAAACCTAAGCCATCGAAGCCGCATGCGGCTGGCTGGTTTTTGATCATGATTGGCATGTCGATCAGCATGATGGGCGCAGCGGGTTACCAATTCTGGAACCGTCCCCGGCATGTCGATACCGCCATCACTACGGCTACTCCGGCATCCACAGCTCCGTCCAATCAGGAAGCGGGGAAAGCCGGAATCAAGCCATCCACCGATAAGGTACCTGTTCCTACCGGGAAGGAACCAGCGACTGCGAACGCACCCGAGGCCAGGAAGGAAGCGGCTCGTCAGCCAAAGCCACGTCCGGTGATAGAAGGAACCTCCAATACTTCCTTTGATTTCTATAAGCTCCTGCCGGATATGAAAGTGGGGGAAACGCCCGAAATTCCCGGCGATCCCGCTAATAAGCCTGTGGTCAAAGAGGTGTCGGTGCCCAAGCCGGTAGCGAAGGATTCATCCAAGCCGGTCGTCAAAGAGTCACCCAAACCCCCGGTCAAGGAAACCACCACCAGACAGCTATCCCCTCCTACACCCAAGGACTCGGCGAAGAACCCCGCCCGCACGACATCATCCACCACGATCTACATGCTTCAGGCGGGCGCCTTCCGCACTTCCGAGGAAGCCAGCCGTTTACGCGCCAATCTTGCTTTCAAAGGATTGGAATCGACAACCCAAATTGTAGGCGCAGGTACCGCCGAGGTCTGGCACCGAGTTCGCCTGGGTCCCTTCCAGGATTTCAATCAAGCGGCGCGGATTCAACAAAATTTACGCGAGGAGCATATACCCGTTATATTAAGTCGAGAATACCGGAATTGATGGTGATTGTGGCTATCGGCAACTCAAACCAACAATCCAGGCAGTCGATTTAATTAATTCCCTGAAAATTAATACGACTGGGTTTATGGGTGACTGTACAAACGGAAGAATAATGAAAAATAGGATGGCAAGATAATGCCATCCACCGATTAAACGCGATAATGTGTGAGTAATTTGAGAAAACAGTTGACCGACGGTCATAACAATTCCTATTTAGGGTTATTTCAGGTTTAGGGATAGGTGAAATTTATGGCGGAAAAACGACATTCCCAAATGAATGATGAGGATTCGATCCTTCAGGAGGATCGACCAAAATTTAAGCGCCCACCGATGTATGCGGTTTTTTTGCTGAATGATGACTATACCCCGATGGATTTCGTAGTTAAGGTTCTGGAACAATTTTTCGGGATGAATCACCGCAAAGCAGTACAGGTGATGTTACAAGTTCATGCTCATGGCCAAGGAATGTGCGGGACATTTTCTCATGAAGTGGCTGAAACCAAAGTAGCCCAGGTCAACGAATATTCACGGAAAAATCAGCATCCATTGCGGTGTGTGATGGAAAAATCCTGATACGTCCAGATCCAAAGAAGGTTTTGAAAAATGCTCAATAAAGATCTCGATCACACCTTGAATCAGACCTTCCGCGAGGCGCGGGAGAAGATGCATGAATTCATGACCGTGGAACATCTTTTACTGGGGCTGATCGACAACCCAGAAGCAGCTAAGGTGTTACGGGCCTGCGCCGCCAACCTGGAAGTGCTGCGTCGAGATCTGACTATTTTCCTGGATGAAACCACGCCGCTGCTATACAAAACTAATGGACGCGAGACGCAACCAACTTTGGGTTTTCAACGCGTATTGCAACGCGCTGTGTTTCATGTCCAGTCCGCAGGGAAGCGAGAAGTGACCGGAGCCAACGTGCTGGTAGCGATCTTCGGCGAAAATGACTCTCAAGCAATCTATTTTTTAAGCAAGCAAAATATTACCAGACTAGATGTAGTTAATTATGTTTCTCATGGAATTTCTAAGCTTGAGGGAGATAACGACGGGGATGTTTCTCAGGCGAATGCTGAAGAGGGCGGAAACGAAAATTCTGGGCGTAGTCCGCTGGAGGTTTTCGCCACTAATCTTAATCAACTTGCGAGTAAGGGCAAGATTGATCCCTTAATTGGGCGTGAAGTTGAGATTGAACGTACTCTTCAGATTTTGTGTCGGCGGCGCAAAAATAATCCTCTTTTCGTGGGTGAGGCTGGAGTGGGTAAAACCGCGATTGCCGAGGGACTGGCCAAAATGATCGCGGATGAAAAAGTGCCCAAGGTGCTCGCCAAGAGCACCATTCATGCCCTGGATCTCGGCACATTGCTGGCGGGTACCAAATATCGCGGTGATTTTGAGAAGCGTCTCAAGGCGGTACTCATGCAAATCAAGCGTGAAGCGGGAGCCATCCTGTTCATTGACGAAATCCACACCATTATTGGCGCGGGCGCTGCCTCTGGCGGGGTGATGGATGCCTCCAATCTGATTAAACCCATGCTTGCTTCTGGTGAATTGAAGTGTATCGGTTCGACTACCTATCAGGAATATCGTGGCATTTTCGAGAAGGATCGAGCACTTGCGCGCCGTTTCCAGAAGATTGATGTTGGCGAGCCAAGCGTGGAAGAGACGGTACGTATCCTGGAAGGACTTAAAACCCGTTTCGAGGAATATCACGGAATACGTTACATGCGCTCCGCGCTGCGCGGCGCGGCGGAGTTATCGGCACGGTACATTACCGACCGGCATCTTCCCGACAAGGCGATTGATGTCATCGACGAGGCTGGAGCGAGTCAGCGTCTGCTTCCCCTGTGGAAACGCAAAAAAGTGATTGGCCCGCAGGACGTGGAATCCATTATCGCCAAAATCGCACGCATTCCACCCAAGACGGTGTCTAGCTCGGATCGTGAACATTTGCGCACCCTGCAATCAGATCTTCACCGGGTCATTTTCGGTCAGGACGAAGCGATTGATACGCTCGTAGCCGCGATTAAAATGTCGCGATCTGGTTTGAGCAATCCCATCAAACCCATCGGTTGCTTTCTGTTCGCCGGTCCCACGGGAGTTGGCAAGACCGAGGTTACCCGCCAGCTTGCGCTCATCATGGGAATTGAATTAGTGCGTTTTGATATGTCCGAGTACATGGAACGCCATACCATTTCCCGGCTGATCGGTGCTCCTCCTGGTTATGTCGGCTTCGATCAGGGTGGCCTGCTCACCGACGCCATCATCAAGCATCCCCACGCAGTGCTGCTACTTGATGAAATCGAAAAGGCGCACCCGGATGTCTTTAATCTGCTGCTTCAGGTGATGGATCACGGCACGCTCACCGACAACAACGGACGCAAGACTGATTTCCGTAATGTGATTATCGTAATGACCACCAACGCTGGTGCTGATCAGATGAGCCGTTCTTCGATTGGTTTTACTCACCAAAACCATGACGCCGATGGCATAGAGGTGATTAAGCGAACTTTTAGCCCGGAGTTTCGTAATCGCTTGGACGCAACCATTCAATTCAAATCGCTGAATTCCGCTACTATCGCCCATGTAGTCGATAAATTCATCATGGAACTGGAAGGACAGCTTCAAGATAAAGGCGTCACCATCGAGATCGGTGAAGCTGCACGTCATTGGCTGGCGGAGAACGGTTACGATCCGACGATGGGCGCACGACCAATGGCACGTCTAATTCACGAGCGAATTAAAAAACCACTGGCGGAGGAGCTGCTGTTTGGGAGCTTGGTGAATGGTGGGCAAGTACATGTAGACGCGAAGGAAGGCCAATTACATTTTGTTTTCAATAAAAAAGCGAATATGGCTCTTCAGGTGCTGGAAAACTAAACAAGCGGCGCTATTTAGATACGGACAGGCATCCTCTGCCTGTCCGCTACAACGAGAATTAAATCATTATAAATCAGGAACTATGCGTTATCCTTCCACCACGATCCTACGCGGCTGAATGCGTTCATGCTTGGGTATGGTTATTTCCAGTACACCATTAGAGCCGCGCGCAGAAATGCGCTCGGAGTCAGCGGTGTCTGGAAGCACGAAACGGCGATGGAATATACCCCGTGGCCGTTCAATTCGCTTGAGGGCATTATTTTCCTCAATCGTGATCCGACGGTCGCCGCGAATGCTGAGTATGCCTTTTTCCATAGTGATATCGATATCCTTCGGGTCTACTCCAGGGATATCGGCGAGCAGAATAAAACGATTGCGCTCTTCGTGAATATCCACTGCGGGAGTCCATTCAGCGGTGGCGACGCTGCCATTTTCCGCTTCGGGAGTAGCCGTGCGTTCAAAAAGCCGGTTCATTTCCTCTTGAAGCTGGTTAAGGGTGAACCAGGGATGCTGACGGACAATTGCCATGGTAACCTCCTAACGTACTATTTTGTTGGTAATGTTTTAATCCGCATCCGACCTCATCTGCCGAATGACAAAGCCATCAACATCAATTGACATTAACCCTTGCCGCGTTTTTATCCGCATTCGCAACATGTCCACAGCAGACACATTGAAAACGAGATTGGGTTTTGCGCAGTGCGCTATCCCTCCCCATCATAAATGTCGGGGCTTCTCGCGCAATTCGGGTGAATGGATGTTCGGGATGACTTCATAGAAACCAAAATGGGGGCACCATTGCAAGTTTCAAGAGCCACTACTAAGTAACTTATAGCGTTAGGAGTTACGCAGTTAAATTTGTAACTCTATACAGGATTGAGTTTTTTCTGTCATTCTGCGCGGAGGTCGCGTTAGCGACCGGAGTCGCAGAATACATATGAAGTTTGAAGCAGTTAAATCGCCGTTATGGATCGGTATTCCTGTCCGAGCAAGGCATACTGTTTTACACGATGATCGAACTCTGCCCGATCATCAGGAGTTAAATCACGCAAAAATCTAGCGGGCATTCCCGCCCATAATTGCCCCGAGGGAAGGATTTTGCGTGGAGATAACAAGGCACCCGCAGCGAGCATGGCATAGCTCTCGACGCGTGCCCCATCCAGTACCGTGGACTTCATGCCGATGAAAGCATGATCGTCCACTTGACATTCGTGTAGCAAGGCACAATGCCCAATTGTCACGTCATTGCCGATATGGGTTCCTTGCCCCAACGAGGCAACATGAATTACCGTGCCATCCTGAATATTGGCGCGCGCCCCGATACGAATAATATTCACATCGCCCCGAATCACGCAGCCAAACCAAATCGAGCTTTCCGGTCCGATGACCACGTCGCCAATTACCACTGCGCCGGGGGCGAGAAAGGCTGTGGTGTCGATGCGCGGTAGAATGCCACGATAGGGCAGAATAATGGGAACAAGGGTAGACATCGTGTTTTTTTTTGATTATTTCTTGTTCGAGGGCAACTTATGAATAGACGCACTCTTGTTGCCGGATAGCAAGCCTGGAAACCGTCATCAGTGTCTCCGAGAAACCTCGTCCTTTAGGGTGGACGGTTTTAACGGAACCTTTCGGCCCGCTCCCCTCGCCAATGTTGCAATGCAGCTTTTAGTTTTTGCGAACTTTGCAGCAGACCGTTTCGTAGTTACCCGCACCGTGTCTGCATCCGCCGCTTTCAGTGCTTGGAGTTGAGGAAGCGCCCCAAGGTGAGCTCCTGCGACTGCGCGCAGGACAAGCTTTTACTTCGTTGCAACGTAGTTCGATTTCTTGAACTAAAGCTGGTCAATCTCGGACT
Organism: Gammaproteobacteria bacterium; assembly: GCA_963575715.1. Lineage (NCBI taxonomy): Bacteria > Pseudomonadati > Pseudomonadota > Gammaproteobacteria > Gammaproteobacteria bacterium. The sequence continues at coordinate 30,338 of CAUYTW010000099.1, forward strand.
TGTTTTCACAAGTCCCGCCCTTTAGGGCGGGGTGATTGACGGACAATTCTATTTCTTCAAATAGGCTAATACTATTTTAAGGGCTAAAAGGCATCTGCTTCCTAAAATGAGCACATAAGTGTTTATGTACGCAAATTAAAGATAATTCGCTCTCCGTTGATAGGTATTTCGCCTGCAACTGGAGTCCGGGTTGGGCAGTCTCAACCGGAGGCTAGCCTACGCTAGCAAGATCGGATGTTACTTAACATTAGACCCCGGCCCTGCCGTGAAAGCCATCCCGTTGATCGTCCCTGGACGGAATGATTTTGCGATCCAATCTAGTAAACACTCGACGGCACGTGAAACTTTCACGTTATGGGTAACCTACCCATGAGTACATAATAAAATTATCTATGATCAAACATCAAGGCCGAACTTTATCGTGATGGCTATGATGTGCACTTGAATACACTATAGTGCATATCATGCATTACTAGAGTCTAGCTCCATTAGTCGGAATGAGGGGCGGCGCAAGTGTCAAAATTGATAATTTTATAAAGAGGACAAAAACTGATAAATGCCGTTGCTAATGGCACGAGACCAATCCAGCCCCACACGGTTTTTGGTCCAAAAAAGACCAGTGAAGTCAATACGATTCCAATTACAATTCGCAGAATGCGATCAATGTTACCAATGTTTTTTTGCATGACAAAACTCCGGTTAAAATTTATAAAAAAATTAGCAAAGAATCCTGCAATTTCGAAGAGTTGCAGGAATGAATACCGACAAATCCACGCTTACCGAATGCCCGCGATAGAGCCACCCATGGCTTTAGCCATGGTAAGGAAAGCGAGCGGTTTTCAAGCGTCAGTAAAAACCGGTCTTTCCCAGCTGTCAGCCTGTAAAGGCGGCTCGGGCGCTATCGTCCTCCACGCGCATTACGTTCGTGGCCTCTCGCCCGTAGCGACTTAATCGTCGACGCTGCCGGGGGTTTTACCTGATCTTCCGGGTCTTATTGACAGAACCGCATACCCTAACCCCACTCTAACCATAACACCCTCCAACGGTGCAGACAATCACCAAAATCTGCCGACGACCGCCCTGCTTCACTACTACGCTTCGCAATGGCTTACATCGTCACAGTCGCTTGCCATCCATGGCGCGCTTCAAGCTGCTGTAACTGTGGAAACGGTATATCCGCATTCTTTACATGGACACACTTTTTCCGTACCACGACGTTTAGTAGTTTTAAGCGTGAGCAACGGCCAGCTACATTTGGGACAGGGTTCAGCCAATGGTTCGTTCCACACCGCATAATCGCAACCAGGATAGCCGGAGCAGGAAAAGAAAAATTTCCCGAATCGGGACTTACGTTGAAGCAAGGTTCCATTGTGGCATTTTGGACACGATATTTGCATATCACGCGGTTTTTCTATCGGTTCAATAAATTTACATTTTGGATATTGACTGCAACCGATAAACCGTCCATAGCGTCCCTGTTTGATGTTAAGGGGTGCTGCGCACTCAGGACAGGAGCGCCCTTCCAACACGATGGGTTCAATGGTTTTTTCAGAATTTTCTCCCAGATTGCGGGCGTAATCGCATTCGGGATAGCCAGTGCAGCCAACGAAACGTCCGCGTCGTCCTAAACGGATGGAAAGCGGTTTACCACATTGGGGACAATTCTCATCCATGGCCTCGTGGGTGACATCCTTGCGGTCGACGCTTTTTTCTTTGAGCTTTACTAAAGCATGAAACGGTTTCCAAAAAGCCTCCATAACTGGAATCCAGTCCTTTTCCCCGCGCGAGACTGCATCCAGTTCATCCTCCAAAGTTGCGGTGAAGCCGTAATCGACGTAGCGATTGAAGTGCTCAGTCAGAAAACGATTTACTATTTTTCCAACATCGGTAGGCTGAAAACGTTTATTTTCCAGCACTGCATATTCGCGTTGCTGAAGAGTAGCAAGAATTGAAGCGTAGGTAGATGGTCGACCAATACCAAGTTCTTCCAAGGATTTAACCAATGTGGCTTCGTTATAACGCGGAGGTGGTTCGGTAAAATGCTGTTCAGCGCGAATTTCGCGCAGTTCAACCTGTTTTCCAACTTTCAGTGGCGGTAATAACGATTCCTTCTCCTCGGCGATATCGTCAACTCCTTCCTGATAGACTGCCATGTATCCCGGTTTGGCGATACTCGAACCCGTAGCGCGGAATATATCCTCCTCGCCGGTCGCCATCCCTGGGGAAAAATCAACGGCCACGGTATTAATCACTGCCGGGATCATCTGGCAGGCCACAGTGCGTTTCCAAATCAAATCGTAGAGTTTCCACTGCTCTGGTTTTAGAATTCCTTGTAATTGCTCGGGAAGCCGATGCGCGTCGGTGGGACGAATCGCTTCATGGGCTTCCTGGGCATTTTTTGCAGTGGTGCGATAGACGGGTGGCTGCTCGGGAAGTTTATCCTCGCCATAGCGAGAGCTAATCAAAACGCGTAGATCCGTAATTGCTTCAGCGGCAAGGCTGGTCGAATCGGTACGCATGTAGGTAATCAGTCCCACTGCACCGCTACCTACGTCAATGCCCTCATAAAGTTGCTGGGCGACAATCATAGCGCGGCTCGCGCTAAAACCGAGCTTGCGCGCTGCTTCCTGTTGCAGCGTCGAGGTAATAAAGGGCGGTGCGGGATTGCGTTTACGACTTTTCTTTTCAACCCGAACCACTCGTAATTTTCCAGCAGCCCGAGCAATCAGCGCGTCACGAATGACGTGTGCTTCCTCATCACGGGTGATGGAAAATTGAGAGATTTTTTCTTCTTGATACAGACTGAGTTTGGCAATAAAAGTATTCGGCGCACTAACCCAATCTGCTTCAATGGTCCAATATTCACGCTGCTCGAAGAGTTCGATTTCATTTTCACGCTCCACAATTAGACGTAACGCCGGGCTTTGGACGCGGCCCGCCGAAAGTCGTCCACGGATCTTTTTCCACAACAAAGGTGAAAGATTAAATCCTACCAAATAATCCAGAGCGCGACGCGCCTGTTGAGAATTCACCAGATCACGGGAAAGTTCCCGTGGATTGTCCATGGCTTCATTGACAGCACGTTTAGTGATTTCATGAAAGGCTACGCGCCACACATCTTTATTCTTGAGTAAATGACGTTGCAATAAAATTTCATGGATATGCCAGGAAATCGCCTCTCCCTCGCGATCCGGGTCAGTAGCAAGATAAATTGCTACTGATTCCTGGGCGGCCTTGGTAATGGCATCGAGATGTTTTTTATTACGCTCGATAATTTCGTATTTCATCAGAAAGCCATTTTCCGTATCCACCGCCCCACTTTTCGGTAAAAGGTCGCGGACATGTCCATAGGAGGCCATGACTTCAAAACCGGGGCCTAAATATTTTTTGATAGTCCTGGCCTTAGCCGGTGATTCAACAATTACAAGCTTTTTATCCATTGGTTTTTTTGATAAAAAGGAAAATAATCGATACAGAACGAACATGCCCGCCGGAAGGCGGGCATGTCACTAAAGACTTGGGAGCGACTTTTAGTGAAGGTAGCCGTGGACTTCGTTGAATACCAAATTTTCCATCCAGGCCAGAGCCGCTTCCTGACCAGGCCGATTAAACAACACCATGAGAACCACCCATTTTAATTGATCCAGATCAATATCATCCGCTTCCAATGCCATGACTCGATCAATAACTAATTCACGGGTTGTATGATCTAATACCTCAATTTGCTCCAGGAACAGAATAAAACCACGGCATTCGACAGTAAGCCGTTCCAGCTCCGCGTCGGTATAAATCCGTAACGAATTGGCGGTGGTAGCGACCGGTAGCGAACCCTGTTGCTCGGAAAGTCCCTCAAGCCATTGAAAAGCCTTGCTAATTTCCGCATCAGAAAAACCAGCATCAATAAGTTCCCGGTGCAAGGATTCCTCATCCGTACCATATTCTGAATCAGCATCCATATAGTTATCGAACAGGTACATCAACACATCCAGGACCGTCTCTTTTATCATGGCCAACCCTCACATGGCACGGGTATAGAGGCCGCCCGGCTGCAAGGCGACGAGTTCCCGAAGTTCTAAGATTAGGAGCATGGAGGAAACATTCGCCGACGTCAATCCACTCCGCTCCACCAGAGTGTCAATCGGCAGGGGATCGTAACCGAAACATTCCAGCAGTTTACGGTAATCGTCATCCAAGGACGATTCTTTCTCGCTGGTAGCGGCAGATGCGGTCACGAGAGCAGTTAGTTGCGTCAATTCTTCCTGAATATCCTGGGCTGTTTCCACCAGTTTCGCCCCTTCACGGAGCAGGGCATGACATCCGCGTGCCAGCGGATTGTAAATGGAGCCGGGGATGGCAAAAACTTCTCGTCCCTGCTCCAGCGCCAGGCGCGCGGTGATCAAACTGCCACTGTGGATCGCCGCTTCGACCACTAGGGTTCCAACGCTCAATCCGCTGATGATGCGGTTGCGACGCGGAAAATTGGCTGCTAGGGGCGGGGTTCCCGGAGGATACTCTGAGACCAGCGCGCCACGCTCGACGATGCGGTGGGCAAGATCGCGATGACGGGCGGGATAGACGCGGTCGAGACCCGTCCCGGCAACCGCCACGGTGAGTCCTCCACCGGCTTCCAGGGCACCTTCATGTCCGGCACCATCAATGCCATAGGCCAAGCCGCTGGTAACCACCAATCCAAACGTAGCCAGTTCATGGGCAAAGCTACGCGCCGTGTCGCGTCCTACCGTACTGGGGTTGCGTGTCCCCACGATGGCGATCTGCGGCTGCTTGAGAACCGCCGGTTCGCCACGCACGAAGAGAACTGGCGGTGGGTCGGATATCTGGCTCAAGAGATGCGGATAACGTGGGTCATCGCGCATGAGAATCAAGTTACCCGAACGCTGTCCCCATTCCAAGTCCGCGTCCACCGCCGCCCAATCAGGAACCGCCAAGGATGCGATCACCGATTCCGTCAGGCGCCCTTCTGTTTTCAGCATGGAACCGGCAGCGAGAACCGCCGCCGCTGTGCCAAAACGGGCAATGAGTTTCTGGAATAAGACAGGCCCTACCCCAGGTACGCGATGCAGAGCCAAAACACAACGTAGCTCGTCTTCCATCATTTTCCGTTCAGGGTCTTGACGACTTTAAGGTTGCGGTGGACGGACCATATCAAGAAGTTGCATTTCCCTTTGTGCTTCCAGAACCAGGGCATAGCTTAACTGGTCAAAGACGCGGAACACCATGAGCAATCCAGATCGTTCCTCGGGAAGAGTTATATATTCCTGGGTTACTGGATCTTTGATTACATTTCCTGCTTGATGAATGGCGAGGACATGACCAACATCGAGATTGTCATAACGCCCTTTATCAATGACCACGGTTTGAAAGCGACTTACCCTAGATAACCCCCCCAGAACATCAATGATGCGACCCTCGACCGGAAAATCAGGCGCATGAGGCATAAAGTTACGGTCAAAGGTGTCGGATTCCGCTGGTAATAAACGATCTCCGGCAAGAATTTCACTTGATGACCGAGTCACTAAAAGACTAGCGGGATCGCCACAGCGTTTTAATTCTGCTTCTCCCACCGGAATAGCTTCGATACCCAGCAAGCTGGCTTTACCATTTTCTGCCTGACCGTAATAAGGCCGCCCTGCTCGATAAATATCGTAATGAGTTGCTTTCTCTGCGATTTTTTCCGAAATGATACCGCGTGCGTAAACATAATCGCCCGTGGTGGAGGTAAGGCGCTGGTCGATTTGACTGACGATGTAAGGTGCCTGCTCCAGTTCTCCCGGGGCAGTCACTCGTACCCGAGCCAGAAAAGGTTGAATGGCATTTAATGGGATAGTGGGAATTGCTTCAACCAATGCTGTCTTACGGATAGTGGGGGAAAGCTTGATCACTGCCCCGCCGCGTGTGATCCCCGCCATTGCCTGGCCATCGACGATACGAATGGAAATGATATCTCCCGGATAAATAAGATTAGGATTATCGATCTGTGGATTGGCGTGCCACAGATCCTGCCAGTGCCAGGGATGAACAAGGAAGCGTGCCGCGATTTCCCACAGGGTATCGCCTGCGACCACCGCATAATTTTCAGGATGGCGAGGATTGATTTCCAGATCTGCGGCATTGCCGATTGGTGCGGCGATCAGCGGGACGGCAAAAAAAATCAGGCTAAAAAATTTTTTCAGGGACATCATCCAAATTCGGCGCGGAAACCGCTGGCTTTAGCCATGGGGGAGGAAGCGCCGCCTCCTGTTTTTTCTTGCTATTGAAGTTGAAGTGAAGTTGTCGGTCTTTCCCGGCTGTACAGCCCTTAGAAGCTGTACAAAAACTACCACCTTGCGAATCAGCATCCTACTCGCATGGATACAGATAAAAAACGATAACGAGGACTTAATCTTGTAATTATACTTTAATAATCAACAGATTAGTTTTTATACAGCCTCTCAGGCTAGTGAGAAAGCATGCAAGGTGGGTGACATCTGACCGTAGCCGATACATTTTTGTTAACAAAGGCTAACAAATGCACACTGAAGATAACTCTTCAGTGAGGAGGTATCTCCCAATGGTTGTGAAAAGTTACCTTTCCACAACCGCGTATAAAATAAA
>CAUYTW010000100.1 GCA_963575715.1 Gammaproteobacteria bacterium
TAAGTTAAGGGATACAACCGTTTATCATACTGCTTACGTCGAGTTCACGTTAAATAGAAAAAGCGCTTACGAGTTACCAGCTCATAAGCGCTTTCTGTGCAATTTGTTTTGAAGTTTATTGGCGACCCAAAGTCTTCGCGGGCCGAAGTCGCCGTACCTCACCGTGCCAAAAGCCGATCCAAAAAATGGATCCGCTTTCTGTTGTGCCATTGCTAACACAATTTCATTTTGAGCGGATCCAAAAAGGTTATCAACGCTCTAAATATTGTGATTAGCATTGGCACGGAGTTAATCCGATGCCAGATTTTACCAAAAAACCTATTGAATGTACATACGAAAATCTTGAAACCGCATTAAATTCCTTATCCCCAAATTTACCCCGTGAAGAATGGGTACAAATTGCCTTTGCATTAGAAGATGGTTGCCGCAACGCGAGAATAGATGGATTAAAACTATTCGACAGTTGGTCGTCTGGTGGTGCCACCTACCGAAAAAGCGACGTAGTTGACGTATGGCGCTCGCTTAAACCAGGCGCTACCACTGTAGCGACTCTATGGGATAAAGCCCTCAAGGCGGGCTGGAGGCCGTCAAAAGAGGCAGGGAACCTAGAGAGCATACTAAATCCTGGTGCCAGAGAGGAATTGCCCGCTGACGCTCGCCAATTTGAACGTGAGCAAGCCGCAGCCAAGGCTATGACGCTCTGGAAAGCCGCGTCGCCGGTCGTAACCAATAACCCATACCTAGAACGCAAGGCAGTCAATCCAACCGCCACACTGCGTGAAATAGATGCCACCGAAGTTCATCGGATTCTAGGCTACCGGCCAAAAGCTAAAGACGAACCTTTAGATGGAATCTTATTGCTGGTACCCGTCGCGCAAGGCGACGAACTAACCACCATCGAACTAATTGATAGTGACGGGCGGAAAACCGCCCTTAAAGATGGAAAGAAAGCTGGTTGCTATTGGTCATCGCGTCAACTCCCCATAGAAGACCCTCAAACAATCTACATCGCCGAAGGTGTCGCAACCGCCCTCACGGTAGCGCAGGCCATGGATTCTATCGCTATTGCATCTCTCTCCTGTGGCAACTTGCCCGCCGTCGCAAAAAACATCAGGTCTAGGTTCCCAACTTCCAAAATCATCATAACCGGCGACATCGGCAACGGGCAATCCAAAGCCGCCGAAGCCGCCGAGGCCGTTAATGGTTCGGCGGTATTCCCCACGTTCACTACCGGGTCAGGAACTGACTTTAATGATTTAGCGGTGGCCGAAGGAATTGAGGTGGTCAGAAAGCAGATTCTTTTCCCTGGTGCCAGGAAAGAATCACCACCGCCAAAGAACAATTTAAGATTCACTCTTGACGAAATTGAAGCCGCTAAATTATCCCCACCTTGTATTGTTGAAAATTATTTATTCCAAGATGTCGCCGTATTAGCTGCACCTGGTGGCGCTGGTAAGACCACCATTATTATCAGGGAAGCGGTGGCGATTGCACTTGGCGGCGAGATATGGGGATTGAGAGTCCATAAAACGGGATGGACATTAGTTATAACCGCCGAAGATTCTAGGGAAATTTTCGCGGCGCGGTTGCGGGAAATAATCCGCGCTTTGAATTTGTCCGAATCCGAAAAGATGATTGCAATCCAAAGTCTTTGCGTATGGGATGTTTCGGGATTCGGATTAAAACTTATTAAGGCGACCGACGGGAATCTAATCCTCTCTGGTTTAGCAGATGAAATTATCAAAACGTACAAAGACGACCCGCCCGTTATGGTTGTATTTGACCCGCTTATTTCCTTCGGAGCTGATGAAACCCGCGTAAATGATAACGAACAAAATTTAATTACAGCGGCGCGGCGGATCATGCGTGGTCTGAACTGTTGCGTGCGACTTATTCACCACGTAGGCAAGGGAAACGCCCGCGAAAAGACGCTAGACCAGTACACGGGGCGGGGCGGTAGTGCCCTTGCTGACGGCGCTCGCATGGTAGCCGTGATTCAGCCTTGGGATGATGAGCAGTCAAAGCCATTACCCGATTTATGCACGATAGAACCCGGTTCGACAGTAGTAGCTCTCGCCCGCCCGAAAATCTCTTATGCACCCGCCCAAGGATTGATTTTTATTAAACGCACTGGTTGGAAATTTGAATATTTTTACGAACAACCGCCAAAAACCAAAGAGGAAACCAAAAAATCCCGTAATGAGCAACTACTGAGATTCCTGGAGTTTGAGTTAAAGCAGGGCCGCTACCATACAAAAAGAAGCCTTGAGGATGGTCATACAGATTTAGGTATGTCACGCGATGATGTACGCAGCACAATTTCCACACTTATTGCGTCTATATTAGTCCGAGATGAGGAGCTTCCGCACCAGGAAAAGAAAGGTCGCCGGCAAACTTTTCTATGCCCTTCTCATATTCCCTATTCGGCGGAAGGTTTCCGCGACATTGAAAAAATACCTGACGAAACTAGCCCCGATTGTGCAGATTCAATTGCGCGGATTTCAATTGCGCGGCCTATAGGAGAATTAATCCGCCGCGATATTGCGCGGCTGGATTACCCTCCAGTTTTCTCGAATGCGCCGCGAGAATCCGCGACAATCCGCGACAACCGCGATATTAAAGAAAGTAAGGTAATTCCCACCGAAACCGATACCTTTTCCCCTGGTACTTTTATTGAAATTGACGACGTGATTTATGAAGAGGGCGAGATATGAGCGCTCAAAAATTGATAGGAGAGGTGCGGTCGGGCGGTGGCGATGTATGGGCTGTGGGTGGTTCTATTAAATTCCGATACCCACAGGGGATGCCGGCGGGATTAAAAGCCAGTCTTAGAAAACTCAAATTGGAGGTGATTGAGGAGTTAGCGCGGCAACGTTTAAAAGGTTTAGCCGCTGAATTAGGGCAAGGGCAAGCCGAAGGGGAGTTACTAGATTTTTATCAATTCGATTTAGCCGAAGTTGGGAACTTGGGCGACAACGATTTACGTTTAGGAGTTGCTGACTTTTTTCTTAGGAAAAATGCGTACCAGGGGAAAACCGATCCGGATTCCGCTCAAAAAACGCCCATCCGCCAGCATAAAGCCGAGCTGGTTGCGCTACTGGCAGCGAATGACGACGAGCACGAAGCACGCGGCAGGCGGCGATTGGCCATTTTGGCCAAAGAGCACGGTCATCCCGTGGCTGATCTACTGGATTGGTATAAGGACGACCTTTGTGACATCGGTCGCGACGAAGAGGCCAACATCCGGGCTATCGTCAGGGATTACATAACACGGCGGGAGATTTATCGTTAGGTTAAGGGGGTTGACTATATATGGTTTACACAAACTCTATACGTTCGTATAATCTTTGTGTAAACCATGGGAGAAAGGGATGAAAGCCGTCGCCTATTATCGAGTGTCTACGCAAAAACAAGGGCAAAGTGGATTAGGACTGGAAGGACAGCAAGCGCGCGTCCAAGAATTTTGTGCACGTGAACAAATTGAAATTATTGACGAATACACGGAGATTGAAACCGGCAAGGGCTGTGATGCGATGGAAACACGGCCTAAATTAAAAGCTGCATTAAAATCGGCTAAAAAAAACGGCTGCTACATTATTGTAGCGAAGCTGGATAGGCTATCGCGGGATGTGCATTTTATTAGTGGCCTAATGAATAATCGCGTGCCATTTATTAGCGTGGAACATGGCATTAACGCGGATCCATTCATGCTGCATATCTATGCAGCGTTAGGGGAACAAGAAAGGCGAATGATAAGCCAACGTACCACCGTCGCATTAAAGGCGGCTAAGGCGCGGGGAGTGCCCTTGGGTAATAAAACGAATTTGAAAGATGCCCAGGCCATGGGACGGCAAGCAAACATCGACAACGCGGATCAATTCGCCCAAAAACTCATCACCATAATTCAACCTCTATTAGGGCTATCCTTTAACAAAATGGCGGCGGAATTAAACCGGCTAAAAATACCCACAGCGCGGGGTGGCGCGTGGCATGAAAGCACGGCTAAAAATCTTTATTACAGATTGGAAGGCTACCTATAAAAGTTTCTAGAATTAAAAAAGCGAGATGAAAAATGAGTCTCTATGAAACCGACTTTTATACCTGGACACAGGAGCAAGCTGCGCTATTAAAAGCCGGTAGGCTGTCGGAATTGGACGTGGCGGGGTTGATTGAAGAGGTTGAGGACATGGGTAGAAGTGAACGACGGGAATTGGAAAATCGATTGGAAGTGCTTCTCACGCATTTGCTCAAGTGGAGGTATCAACCTAAGCGGAAAGGGAAAAGTTGGCATCTCACGATTCGAGAGCAACGCTGGAAAGTGGCGTTATGTCTTCAGGAAAATCCTAGTATGAAGCTCAGTAAATATACTTTTTTGGCAAACGCTTATAAAAGCGCGGTGTGGCAGGCGGCAAGGGAGACCAAATTAGACGAATCCATTTTCCCTATTGAATGCCCGTGGACTTTCGAGCAAGTAATGAACGATGAATTTTGGCCGGATTAAATGGCGCAAATACTGGTTTTGAAGGAGGAAACATTCGAGCGCGAATTGCCGAATTTTACGAGAAAATAGGACTTAAATCGTTGATTCCTAAAGGTATTCAGTCGAGCGCGGATTTCCGCCTATCTCAACCCCATTACGATACGCATTAGCGGCGGACTCCAACGGCACAGTTCCGGTATCGGTTCCGTTTCGACTTGGAACTTACAGGTTTGGGGTATATTTTTTGTAGCTTTTTGTAACAAAATGATTTTGTTGAAAATTGTATTGCTCAAACCTGAGCGGTTCTAACTCTTTGATTTATTTGTATATTTGCGTGGTACTCTATACGGAAATCGTTTCTTTTCCGTATGGGCAAAACTCAATTTTTCGATGTACCCGTGACGCGAATTTT
>CAUYTW010000101.1 GCA_963575715.1 Gammaproteobacteria bacterium
GGATGGTTCATTGTTGTATTTTAACGCAATTTTTTGTCAACTGCGTAACTCCTAAAATAATATTTGTCGTACAATAAGTGGATACAGGGGATAACCCCGTCAAAAGCTATTATGCAATCTAATACACTTACACTTTCCACTCTTGAAAGTCATCTATGGCAGGCAGCTAATATTTTGCGTGGTAGTCCCGTGGATCGTACTGATTGGAAAAGTTACATTCTGCCGTTGATGTTCTTCAAACGTATTTGTGATGTGTGGGATGAAGAATATGAAGAAGCGGTTAAAATATACGGGGAAGATTTTGTTGATGAGCACCGTTTCCAGATTTCAGAGGGAAATCATTGGAACGATGTTCGTGAGAAATCATCTAATGTAGGGACAGCATTACAGAATGCTATGCGTGGAATCGAAGCCGCGAATCAAAAGTACCTGTATGGTGTTTTTGGTGATTCTCAGTGGACAAACAAAGAACGTTTGCCCGATGCTTTGTTGAAAGATTTGCTTGAACATTTTTCAAGCATCAAATTGGGAAATCAACAGGTCAGCACGGATATTATTGGCGATGGTTATGAATTCCTGATCAAGAAATTTGCGGACGCAACTAACAAGAAAGCAGGCGAGTTTTATACCCCGCGTAGTGTGGTTCGTTTGATGGTAGATATTCTTAATCCTAAAGAAGGCGAGACGGTATACGACCCCGCCTGTGGAACTGGTGGTATGTTGCTTGGTGCTGTGGAGCATGTTCGTGCTAATGGTGGTGACCCGCGCACGTTTTATGGAAAACTTTATGGACAGGAAAAAAATTTAACCACAGCCTCGGTGGCACGTATGAATCTTTTTTTGCATGGCATGGAAGATTTCGTCGTTGAGCGCGGTGATACGTTACGTAATCCTATTTTTACTGACCCCAGCACGGGCGGATTGGCGACTTTCGATTGTGTGATCGCTAATCCGCCGTTTTCATTAGAGCAATGGGGACGTGAAATTTGGGAATGTGATCCGTGGGGACGTTCGTTTGCGGGCTTGCCTACTGATTCAAATGCGGATTTTGCTTGGGTGCAGCATATGGTTAAGTCGATGGCGGAGAATAGTGGACGTATGGCTGTTGTTTTGCCGCAAGGGACATTATTCCGTAGCGGGGTTGAAGGGCAGATTCGTAAATATTTGTTGGAACAGGATTTGGTTGAGATCGTAATCGGGCTGGCACCGAATTTGTTTTATGGAACAGGACTCGCCGCATGTGTTCTTATTCTTAAGAAAAAGAAATCTAAAGAACGCAAAAATAAAGTGTTGATCGTGGATGCTTCGTCGTTAATGCGTAAGGGACGCGCACAAAATTATCTCGACCCTGAACACGCAGAACAAATTGTAGCGTGGACAAATCAATTCGATGAAATTCAGGATAGAACGCTGGTGGTGGATTTGAGTCAGATTAAAGAAGAAGATTGGACGTTGAATATTTCCCGTTATGTGCTGCCGCCTATCGGCGAAAACATTCCATCTTTGAATGTAGCGATTGAAGATTTTAAATTCGTATGGGAACGGGCACAGAAAGCAGAAATCAAATTGCTGACTTTGTTGAATGAAAGGGGTTGGTTTAATGACTGACCGTCTTAATCAACCCGAACTTGAATCTTACCTATGGGGCGCTGCGATTATCCTGCGTGGATTGGTGGACGCAGGTGATTATAAACAATACATTTTTCCGCTATTATTTTATAAGCGTCTTTCGGATGTGTGGGATGCGGATTATATCGAAGCGTTCACTGAGACTCAAGATAAAGGCTATGCCGAGCAGATGGCAAATGAACGTTTTGTTATCCCGCCTAAAGCGCATTGGAACGATTTGCGCGAGAAAGCAAAGGATTTAGGCAAAGCCATCCAGAATGCGTTTCGGGTAATTGAAGCCGCCAATCCGGTTAAATTGGATGGCATATTTGGTGACGCGCCGTGGACAAATAAAGAGCGATTGCCCGATCACACGCTCAAAAATTTGCTGGAGCATTTTGCAAAGCACACGCTCTCGTTGACAAACGTACCCGAAGATGAATTGGGCAACGGCTACGAGTTCCTGATCAAGAAATTCGCCGATGACAGCGGACATACCGCGCAGGAATTTTACACTAATCGCACCGTGGTGCATTTGATGGTGCAAATGCTCGAACCTAAGCCGGGCGAAAAAATTTATGACCCGACCTGCGGCACGGGCGGCATGTTGATTTCTGCACTGGATGAAGTGAAACGCAAAAGCGGCGAATATCGCACACTGAAACTTTACGGACAAGAACGCAATCACATGACTGCGTCTATTGCACGCATGAATTTAGCGTTGCATGGCGTGGACGATTTTGCTATTGCCCGTGGGGACACTCTTGAACGTCCCGCTTTTACCGATAAAGACTGTCTCGCTACATTTGATATGGTTCTGGCGAATCCGCCCTATTCTATTAAGCAATGGAATCGTGAAGCATGGACCAGTGATTCGTGGGGACGTAATTTTCTCGGTACACCGCCGCAGGGGCGTGCGGATTATGCCTTTTTTCAGCATATCCTCAAAAGTATGGAGTGCAAAAAGGGACGTTGCGCTATTCTTTTTCCGCACGGAGTTTTATTTCGCAAGGAAGAAGCGGATATGCGCAAAAAATTGGTGGATGCTGATTTGGTGGATTGTGTGCTTGGTTTGGGAGCTAATTTGTTTTATAACTCGCCGATGGAAGCTTGTGTGGTGATTTGTTGCAATAATAAACCCGTTCAGCGGCGCGGCCAGGTGATTTTTATTGACGCGGTGAATGAAGTGACCCGCGAACGTAGTATGAGTTATCTCAAACTTGAACATCAGAAACGGGTTGCGGACGCATATCACGCTTTCAAGGATGTAGAAGGTTTTGCGAAGGTGGCTTCACTGGCAGATATTCGCGTCAACGATGGCAATTTGAGCATTCCGTTATATGTGCGCGAAAAGTCTGTAGGTGATGAAAAAGGCATATATGCTGCCGATGGGTTGAAAGTGGCAATAAAAAATTGGAAAGAAAGTTCGATACAATTACAGTCAACAGTAACCGAATTATTGAAAACGTTGAGAGATATTTAATGATGGTTGTATAATTGAAATTGAGGTGTCCTATGACTGTTCAAAATGTCCCCAATACAAAATATACCAAAGGCGTCCGCTGGCTGGCGGAACTTTACAAGAATCGACAGGTTGATTCTGTCACCGCGCAAACGCTGAACAAACTGGTTGACCTTGAAGTCAGTCGTTTGCGTTTGCAATTAGAAGAAATGGAAAGAGTCATCGGAGATTATGAAAAGCAATACGGCATGTCCTCAGCGGAGTTTTTGAAAAAATATGAAGCGGGGAAAACAGACGACCGCATGGATTATGTTGAATGGGCGTCGCTGACCAAGATGTCGAAGAGTTTTCGTAAAACGTTGACGGCAATATCCAGCGAGGGGTAATTCATGAATCCAGTAGACTACTTGTCTTCCGTCAAAAGCCTGCTTCTGAACAGCCCGCTGATTACCAGATACCAAATCATTCGAGAATATGAGGGATTGCAAAAGAGTTATATGCGTGTGCGACTTACGTTGACAGATGACAGCGTTTTGGAATTTTCTGAATATATAGAAACAGAGTTGGAAGGCGAATTCAAAATCACCGATTACAGTTTTCAATGGATGGACAAGGATGGGAATCACATCCACCGCTGGGACAATACCCCGCATTTTCCCAAACTCAAAAACTTTCCGCATCACATTCACGTCAAACAAGATGATGATGTAATTTCTGGCAAGCCGATTAATATTTTTGGCGTGTTGGATGAAATTGGGAAATCATTAAAATAATGACATCTCCCGCCAAATTCGCTGACGTAATCCACCTCAATACAGACCGTGTTTCCGACCCTGCCTCCGCAGGGATTGACCGCTTCGTGGGACTCGAGCACATCGAGCCAGAGAACCTGCACATTCGTAGTTGGGGACTTGTCGCGGACGGGACAACCTTCACCAGCACCTTCAAGCGCGGACAGGTGCTCTTCGGCAAGCGACGCGCGTACCAGCGCAAGGTGGCGGTTGCGGACTTTGACGGCGTGTGTTCCAGCGACATTTATGTCTTTGAGAGCAAAGACCCGAATGTGTTGTTGCCCGAACTTGTGCCGTTTATTTGCCAATCAGAAGGGTTTTTCGACTTTGCCGTGAAGACTTCGGCAGGCTCGCTTTCGCCGCGGACAAATTGGTCTCATCTCGCCAATTACGAATTCCCCCTCCCGCCCGTGGACGAACAGCGCCGCATCGCTGACCTGCTTTGGGCGGCAGATGATGTCGTAGAAAAGAATCAGGAAGTTGTCGAAAAGTTATTGACCATTCAAAAATGGAAATTAGACAATTGGTTAATAGATGGTAATTTGAATTCAGAATGGCAAGAAGTGAAATTAGATGATATTTGCGATGTCCAAAATGGACAGGTTGACCCAAAGCAACCACCTTACTGTGACATGATTCACATTGCTTCAGATGATATTGAATCTGGCACAGGGCGTATTTTGGAAATGAACACCGCCGCCCAAGACAAAGTAATAAGTGGAAATTATCTTTTTACAGAAAAGGCAATTGTTTACAGCAAGATTCGTCCTAACTTGAAGAAAGTAGTTTTCCCAAAATTTACTGGCGTTTGCAGTGCAGATGTTTATCCGATTTACCCACGTGAAAACATCATTCCTGAATTACTCTTTCAACTTATGCTTTCTGAAACATTTACGCAATATGCTACAAGCCAATCTGCTCGAAGCGCTATTCCAAAAATAAATCGAAATGGTTTTAGGAGTTACGCAGTTGACAAACAATTGCGTTAAAATACAACAATGAACCATCC
>CAUYTW010000102.1 GCA_963575715.1 Gammaproteobacteria bacterium
GGGCTGAGGCTGGTCAACCGGGCCTGTGAATCTGACTTCACAAGCCCCCGGCTTTTTTAGCCG
This sequence comes from Gammaproteobacteria bacterium, assembly GCA_963575715.1. Classification (NCBI taxonomy): domain Bacteria; kingdom Pseudomonadati; phylum Pseudomonadota; class Gammaproteobacteria; species Gammaproteobacteria bacterium. The sequence continues at coordinate 64 of CAUYTW010000102.1, forward strand.
TGGGGTGGTTGACCTTTTGTCCTTCGACATCGTAAGTCATGACTGATCCGTTTTCTGACTGGATTGCCGTTTACGGGGAATAAACAAATAACCTATTGCAATCAAAACTAAAAATGGCAGAATTGGATCTTTTGAATTGCTGCCAGCGATGGTCGTGCAACCACCACCACCACTATAATTATCCTTATAGTGTTGCGCGTAACTTTCCTGGCCGTTAATAACGCCATTTTTTCTGGCTTTTTGATCATCAATTACTGCTTGAGCTTCCGCTGCGACTTTCTTGACATCATCCAGCAGAGCGGGCATTTGCGTTAAACCAGTATTAGTAGATGGATTAATAGATTTATTGGTGTCGATTAATGTTGCGCCATCCAGCCAATGAATCGTATTTAGAACAAATTGCTGATTGTATTGAGCCGTTGGATTGTTGAAACCCATCTGGGATTTGCCATCTGCGGCTATTTGCGCAGTAAACATACCCGCCTCACCGAAAACGACTAGCTTTCCAGCACCAATCGTGAGAGCTGCGCCTTGCAAGGAATCGCTAGTATCCTTCTTGACTGCGGTATAAGTCGGTACTGTTTGGTTGGTCAAAGCCTCCGATACCAAATTATTTTCAGATTGAGTTTGATCAAGACCAAAATAAGCATCCTGCGAACGTGGATTTAGAGTATAAGTATTCTTGCCTAAAGCCATCAAGTTTGTAATTGATCCGTTTCCTGGAACTGATTGATAAGTAAAACTCTGCCCAGTAAAACTGGTAACAAAAGGAATCGATTCGCTTGCATTTCGGCCACGCGTGATAGGATGATCTAGCAATTCACCATCACCCGCCGCAAATCCATCATTAATAGAGGGAGGCGTGCCTGCCCAGAACAACATCGAATTTACCCGCGCACCCAGCATGATCATAACAGCTCGTACCTGATCCACCAGATCGTCTTTGACTGTTCTGGATTTTTCAACACCATCCTTGATAACCGTACCACCATTCGGTGATAGATCCTTGGTCGTGACAGCCTGACGCATAATCGATTGCGCAATATCGGAATTAAGCAGGGCGTTCAAGAACACATTATTATAATTTGGATCGAAGTTATAACCATTATCCATGAAAAAGCCAAAACGCTGCGCAAGTTTGTCCACGGCGCCCGGGAACGGATAATGATCAGCAATTAACATTAATGAACCACCTGCTTTTATCCATTTTTCAATTACATTCATTTCCTCATCAGGAAAAGCATTAATAATTGGATCAGACCAATTAATTTCTGGATTGTTGCTAGAGTGAACCGGATTGGCTATCACCAATACTGCCTTGGGATTTGCATTTAAAGTAGAAATAAAACCCATTGTCGGGCTAATGGAGGTTACCGTATAACCATCATTTTCCAATAACAAACTAAATGGTTTATAGCGTCCATCCTTTGTGTGGAAGTTGTTGTGAGTTTCATCGATGAAAACAGTAATGCCTTTACTGTTAGGTAACGGGTTAGCACCATTGATAAACTGATTAAAATAGATGAAACAAGCATCGTTGACCTGTTTTCCAGCATTCTGAATAGCCACCTTTGTTAAGCATTCTTGATAATTCGTGGTATCCTGAGGCTGTAATGTATTATTATCAGCTGCAAACATCGTGTTAGCGATTAGCATGGACATCGTGGTCCCAATTAGCACGGGATACTTTTTAGTAAATTTCATTTCATGACCTAATCAGAGGAAAGGAGAAAAATTTTTGCTAAATCCAATTGGTAGTTTAACAAGCTCTCCGTTGGTAATAATCATTGATAAATTATCTGGATAGACTACGGTTAAATATTTTACTCTGTAGCTGCCTGCTTCATTTCCGTGTAATTAGCGATTAACTGCGGCACAACGCTTTTACCATGCTGGTATTCAACGTTATAAAGTCTTTTAATGAACTTGTTGTCCTTGATAAGCGTGTTGTCAAGGCTCAATAATGTTCCGCCAGATTCAAAGTGATGCTGAAAGACTTTTCCAATAGCAAAAACTGCAATGCCATTTGCCATCGAATACATTGCGACGGATGCGAGATAACCAACCAATGGTATTGCTTTGAGTGCCGATCGGGAGTGAACCACAATATATATGTAGCCAATGCTGCTCACTACGGATATAAACAGCTTAATGAGTGCAAGACGAGTTGGAAACGGAAAACCATAAATTTCAGCCAAGTCACTAATCATTGTAATTTCAATTGCTGCTACACCCGCTGCGTCAATCACAGGTACCGGAATTAGTCCACAGCCAACGGAAATTAATACATTACGATTGATAAGCTGATCGGCTTTTTGTCGGCGTGCTTCCTGATCGGCATGTTTTTCATTTAAATGAACGTCATTATCAATCACTGACTCTGCACAGTCAGTGCTATGCTGCTTCCCGCCATCAGTTTGAATTTTCACATTAGGATTTCCTTTCAGATGTGTTTTTTCCTGCCAGCATTTTTTATACCGTAATACCATCATAAAAAACCCCGTTTTTTGGAAACGGGGTCTCGATGGTATCGCTAAAACATAGCAGCTTTAAGCACGAGCTTCGGTAGACGAGGTGGTAGCCTGAGTTTCATTGACAACTTTCTTGCCTTCTTCCAAAGCGGAGGCGAAATATTCGCGCACTTTCTCAGGATCAAAATTGAGGAAAGTACCACCCGATTCAAAGTGCTGAATAAAAATTTTACCAATCGCATAGGTCGAAGCACCACCCAGCGTCGCCATACTGACTGTTCCCGCTACCTGTCCAACAAATGGCACTACCTTGATCAAGCTGGCAGTCATCGGTGTCATCGATACCGGAACAACACCACCCAGCAAGCCTCCTATCGCCTCCTTGCCAAGGTTTTTGGAAAATGGAACCTTATAGATATTGCTGAGACTATGTAACATCTTGATTTGTAAAGAAGTGAGTGCTACCAAATCAAGGATCGGTACGGGAATCAAACTCGGCGCTACGGATCCGATGCTATAGTTACGAACAAGTTTATTTACTTTTGCAAGCCTTTGAGCGGGAGTCATTACCGCTGCTGCTTCTACCAGTGTTTCAGTAGCCATATATTATCCTCGAAAAATAGTGGGACGATTAATACAGTGTCTGCTTCCAAAAATGTGCATATAAGTGCTTACGTGCCTCAATTAAGGATAATTCGCTCTCCGTTGATTAAGTCTTTATGGCTTGCAACTGGAGTCTAGGTTGGGCAGTCTCAACCATAGGCTAGCCTACGCTAGCAACATCATCAATGTCTCCAAAAACCTCGCCCTTAAGGACGGGGAAGTAAAGGAAACGATTTTGCAACCGTTGGTAAAATGTCGGTCTTTCCCGACGGTCAGCCCGTAAGCGGCCTAAGTAACGCACACCTGGCAGTGATGTTTTTCTCGCTAAAGTTACAACGCAGCGTATTGCGACAAACTGTTTCGTAGCTTACCCGTACCGGGTCTGCTTTTGCCGCTTTCAGTGCTTTAAGTTGCCTGTCTGCCGACAGGCAGGAGAAAGCACCCCAAGGTGAGTCTTGTTACTTCGTTGCAACATCACTAAATTGCTCGCACTTAGGCTGAATCAATCCTCGCGTGCCGAAGTGATTCACGTGAGTAATGACGACACGCGAAATTTTTGCGTTTATGGATAAACTATCCATGGTGAACGAGTATAAACAGTCGCTCCTAAGGATTAAACAATTCTGAAGAGCGATGTATCTCGTACATAGTGTCCTAATACATTAAGGTAACGATTCATCCCCGCGACCTTTCCGGATTGCGGAATTTTCTCGCCAAAAATTTATAAATAACCACATCTAAAAACCTAAAGAGGGCGTTTCCTGCAGGTTCCCATCTTTGGGGTTTTACCTAGGCTAATAATGTTTTCCATAATTAATAATTATACACTAATTCAAGTTGCCATCTATAAACCTTGTTACAGTGAGAATCAATCTATTACGTCGAAGCGTACTATGGATAACAAGCGATTGCGACGATGTAAGCTATTATAAAGCGTAGCGAAGCCAGGTTGGTCGGCGACAGATATTAGTTATCCACTCCGAGAGTGGCATCGCTCTACCATTATTTTGGGTAGGGTATGCAGTTCTGTCAAGAAGACCCGGAAGAAAAGCCAGGGCAATCGCGCTAACTATCTCTTTGACAACGAAGGAGAGGATGACGATTTCGTTACTTCTCCCCCCTAAACTACCATGCTGCCTAATCCAGAATCTACTTTACCGCACTCGCCAATCCTCGACGGGAAACCAAAAACAAACGACACACGCTCCAAGACATCCTGATAATCATTTTCTGTGCAGTATTGAGCTGAATCGAGGAATGGGTGGGAATGAAAACCTTCGCCCGCGAAAAGGAGAAATGGTTCCGACAATTCCTGTTGCTGCCCAACGGCACCCCCTTCGCACGACACCCTCAGTGATGTCATCGGGCGTTTGGCCCCGGAGCCTTCGCGGAGGCGTTTTTGCGGTGGACACGAACGGCCGTGCCGAGCATGGCGGGCGAGCAGATCTGCTTGGACGGCAAGCCGGAGCAAGGAGGGCACGCAAGGACAGCTTCCCCCTGCGCAAACTCTGTGCCTCGCTCAACGACAATTACCGGTTCGAGTTGATCTTTGTAAAGCCTGCAACATAGCGCGATTGCCCTGGTCCTGAGAGCCTGCTCATAATCTTTTCAACAGCAGTAGGAGTTACGCAGTTGAAAAATAGGTTCAAAATTTTCAGTCAGTTACATCAG
>CAUYTW010000103.1 GCA_963575715.1 Gammaproteobacteria bacterium
CTCAGTGAAGCAGAAATCAGGCATATAAACCGTATGTATAGGTTTGGATAAGTCCGAAGAACGGTGATATAGCGTTGTAACTGACGCAGATCCGCGCCGCCAAAACGTTTCAAATAGGCTTTTAGTTCGTACTGGATGAATCCGATGAAACGAACTTTACCACTATTGTCTTGCACTCCCTGGAATATTTGCTGCAAAGCCGCATCACCCGCTAACCTGGGCTTATCGGCGGCGTATTCGAGATAACGCCCAAATTCATCAAAAAGAATGACTACACTGGAAAATGCACCGTTCTGGCCACAATAGACATCGCACAGCGTATTAATCAATTCTTGCGCCGACTCCTGCCCCGTTACTGGAATCGGCGAGCCATTGGCATCCGTATAGATGGCATCGACGGCCGCATAACAGGTTTCGTCGTTATCGCGCAGACGAGTGCAAATAGCAGCGGCGTCTAGGCCCGGTAAGTGCCGCGCAAAACTATCGGCACGGAAGTTAAAATTGCGTTCAACAAACTGTTCCGCTGTTTGAAAACGCGGCGATAAATCACGGATAGCACTGGCATCGACGCCATAACGGTATAATTGGGCGAAAACCGCCTGACTGAGCGCATTGCCCAAATGGAACCCCGCCATTCCATCCAGCGGCAACACCAGCACTGGCTTAGTCAGTTGCGCGACCTGCTTACGAACTTTCGCGCCCAAGGTTTCGTCCGCCTGGTCGATATGCGTTAACACGGATTCCGTAACGCCAGCCTGTTTTCCAAGCAGGGTCGCGCAGGTTAGGGCAAGGTGAGATTTTCCAGAACCATAACCGGCGACGACCATCCAATAAGGATTTTCCTCTTCACCATCTTGGATCGAGCGCAGCAGGTCGTGAACGAAACTGGCGCTATCTTTCAGGCGGTAGCCACTTTCAATTCCGTCATTTTCCGTCGGATCAGCGGCATGGTAGCGCGGGCCATGAAAAACGAAGGACTGGGCGGCCTGTCGCGCCTTATCTTCGTGCGTTTGGACCCAACGTAACTGAACCGCGCCTTCAAAAAACTGCTCGTCATGGAACCGAATCAATTTGCCAATTTCCATTGACCTTCCCTCTGTAACTTAGGGTTCACTCAATTTTAAGTTGTTACGAATGGATTTATTATGCTCAGTTGTTGATTGATTACTTGTCCATGTTGCATGTCTTCGCTATATAAAGTAGTACAATTAGCTTCCATTGCTGCGGCTACTATCATGCTGTCATAGTGAGAAAACCCATAACGTTCCGCAATGGTAAACGCCATCATGAGTGTAGATAGTGTCGTAGGATGAATTTGGCTTTCTCGGATTAATTTTATAATTATGATTTGAATCTCGGATATTTCAATCCTTAGTTTTTTGCGCATGACATTCGATGCCTCGCTCAAAACCTGTAGGGAAAGAACCGGCTTTCTCGCTAGAATTGATAATGACCTTCTACGTTTGACATCATCCTTAGCTATAGAATAAATGAAAATATTGGTATCAATGAATTCAGCGCTCATTGGCTTCGTCTCGATTAAAATGAAAATCACTTAAATCGCAACGATGAGGAGCAAAAATTGTTTCTAGTTCGGAAATTTTTTCTTCTTCATTCATTATTGTTTCTTTTTTTAATAAATGTCGATTTTTTAGATAACCAATAAAATCCAATACTTCAGTGCCAAGATATGCTGGCAATCCCTTTGCTTCTTGGTAGATTAATTCCGCCGTACTCATAAATAAATCCCCCCGTTGAATTCGCGACAAAGATAAAACTCTAGTCTTCAATATGGTATCAAATCAGCTCGTCGTAAAGCGTGGCGAGCACTTGTTCCGTTGCGTGCAAGCGCAATAGAATAGGTGTACCTGTATGGCGATCCAATTGCACAATCCTATGGTTTGCTAACCAGTCGAGCCAAATGGCCACTTGCACGTTTTCCCAGCCTGTCAGGGAAAGAAAGCGTGTTTGTTCGGAGAATTCATCAAATGCCAATTGTAACCGCTTGGGGAATAGTTCATCCCACAGCAGGTAGAGATAAATGGCGTAGGCAGGAAAATACGCTGATTCGCAGGGAGCCACCTGGCGAATAAAAATAGTTTCCTTGTCGCGGGTTTCTGTTTGCAACGCAATGATGCCGCCCCACGCCCGAGGTTCGGAATAACCGCGTAAGACCAGATTGGACAAACCTTTCAAGTAAGCCGCGTTGCCGTGCCGTTCTCGCAAGACGGCAAGATAGTCAGCCTGGGTAAATCGCTTGCCGAGTCGGAAAGCGCCCTCTCCGAACAGTACAAACCAGGGATCGGCAACGCCGGTGGCTGGGATGGTAAGGCCACAACGCCGACTCATCAGAAGATGCAACAACCACAAAGTTACCGATTCACTCAACGCGGCGTCTTGCTTGGAAATGAGACGCCCTAATGGGGTTAGCGTCAGATGCCATTCGCCTGCGGTTTTCTCAGCCTTTACCAAGCCCATGCCTTCGGCGTAGCGAATCATTGGCTCGACTTTACCCGTATATTTTCCAGTCGGGATATTGGTCGCGGTACTGATGGCCTCTTTGCTACCGATAGCCTCTTTGTTATCACGATCGTTTTTAGCGACAAAACGTAGCAGACGGGCCAACAAATCCCGATCCGACAAAAAACTCTGGGTAAAACTCAGAGGAAGCGGTTTTATATCCATTAGAGATTTTGTCATGGATCATCTTTCCAAATAGCGTTTTTCCAGCGCGGTAACAGAAACCAAAAGAGGCTTTTCCTCCAAAGACCCACTAGAAGTTCGTACTGGACCGAGCGACCAGCATTCACCTTTTTTCAAGTTCGCAAGACGTTGGCTCCAGTCGTTTTTAGGTAACCCTGTAGATTGACTGAGCAATTGGGCAAACCGGTCAATTTCCGTGTTGGCGGGTTTGAAAAACAGCTTATGGCCTGCCTGGAACAGGCGGTCGCGTTGTTCCTGATCGAATTGGCTAGTCGTTTGGGTCGCCAACAACAATGACAGACCAAACTTGCGTCCCTCGCGCAACATCTTGTCGATGGGGGAATCACTACGATGATCGAGATTCTGAATTTCATCCAGGACCACCGGGATTGGACGATTTTTGTTGCCGCTATTGCAGACATAGTCGTACAAATCCCATAGCGTGAATTCCGTCACCAATTTCTGAATCTCGCGGGCAAAGCCTTTTAGTTGCAATATTTGAACCCAATGACCTAAGTCCGTCAGCATGTCCTCCCAGGTTGAATCGTTCCCTGTCCGAAATGGTTTATATTTCACCAGTGGCTCTAGTTTGCTGGCCAAACTTTCGCCAGAGGAACTGTTTTCCTCGCGCAGGCGAGGCAATACCTCATCCAAGGTAAAGTCGGAACTTTCCTCAATTCCCGCTTCCACCACCCGAATCAAAGCCGAGATCTGCTGATCGCCCATCGTCTCAAAGACCGAGGAAAAAATGCTCGCGATCCTTGATGCAACTTCAAAGGGATTCTCTTCAATCATCGGACGAGACGGATCGATGAGTTGCCTTTGTCGTCGGAACGGATTGATTGGCAGCTTTTCTGTTTTGACAAAGTGGTCTCGAGGTTTGGCGATTTCTTGAAACCGTGATTCGGTTTGTTGTGGTAGAAAGCCATCGGTGTAATCGATGATGATCGAGTGCAGTCCTTGCCGCGCCATCTCCGCCAATAGGCATTGGATGCCATAGGTCTTGCCGGAACCCGAAGTCCCGAAGATCAACAAATGGCGATTGGGCAGTTGAGGATGACCATATTCCCAATACACCGGGTCGCCGTTGCTACGGGTACCAATCAATAAACGCTCGGGTACCGTTTTGAATCGGGCGCGGGTATTCGCAGATGGGAAAGGGGCTGATGTTCGCCGCGTTGTAATCGAATTGAAACGGTAACGCTGATTCCACTTCACCCGCCAATTCGCCTTCGAGAAAATGGAACAGGAAGGCTAGGTCGTACCGCCGCGCCTCCTGTTTTAACAGATCAACCATGCGTTCACGGGTTGGCGCGTAGCGATGGCCGACTGTAAGTCGCAGGGATCGGCCCAATTCACCGTACGACGCCATGACCGCCTCACGCCAAGCGACCAAGCGATTTTCCATCACCATCGGCGAAGACGAGGTCGAATACACCATCAACGTGCAATAAAAAGCCGGCCAGTTTTTGGCACTGTGTTTCAAATAATCGCGCAAAAACTGGTCAACGCCCGACAACACCGTGGCCAGTTCTTCCACATGCACCGCCAGTACGCGCAGGCCATCCTGGGCGAACGGATAGAATCGCACATAATCATCCAACACTTGCCGCACCACCCCGCTTTCCTCGCTCTGGCGCACACTATCGGCGACATCGTCATCGTCATCGCTCTCCTCCTCGCGCAGTAGGGTCTGCACGGCCAAACTCTTTTCGACGGGTGGCCGGGCACCGAAGTGGTGAATCAAGCCAAAGGATTTAATCTCCGCTGATATGGTTTTATGCGCATCCACCACCAGTCCGGCCAGTGGGCGATGGATCTCAACCATGTTTAATAATTGGCTAAACGCGGTACTGCCATCACGGCCCAGCGCCAGTTCGCTTGCTACCTCTGGGAAGCTATCGCGCAAAAAACACATCTGTGCATGAGTCAGTTCCAGTACCGGTAGGCTAACCCCCCAGGCAACGGCCGATGGTAGATGATCATCGTTTGGGTGCATTTTGTTATCGACGTAGGAGTTACGCAGTTGAATTTGTAACTCTATACAGGATAGGAGTTACGCAGTTG
>CAUYTW010000104.1 GCA_963575715.1 Gammaproteobacteria bacterium
ATTATAAGTTAAGGGATACAACCGTTTATCATACTGCTTACGTCGAGTTCACGTTTTGTAAAGTTTCTTTATCCGATTTTAAGACTAAAAATAGTGTTATAAAAACTTCCAAGGGCAACGTGGAAGCCAACGTGGAAACTTCCAAGGGCAACGTGGAAACTTCCACGTACCACTTGGAAAATACCCCATTCACCCAAAACGGGGAGGGTATAGCTAAGGAAAGTATCTCAAGTGGATACAAGAATTCTGTTGGAGAAAATTTTTCTGCAGAATTTCCTAAATTTCCTGTCGAATGTCCTACTGAAATAATCAGATACTTAAAAGTTTCTCAATCTTTTTTAGAGAAACATTCAAACGTTCCAGCTCACATTGAAGTTAAGCCGTCCACCATTCCACAAGCCCTAAAGGTAATCCCTCAATGGGTTGTGTGGAAATACGAATTGCGCGACGGTGATAAATGGACTAAACCGCCATACAACGCCAAGACCGACCGCAAAGGGAAGAGTAACAACCCTGCTACTTGGTCAACCTTCAACACCGCCATAACCGCATACAATCGCGGTGGTTATGCTGGCGTTGGTTTTGTATTCAATGAAGGTGATGGTCTTGTTGGTGTTGACCTTGACCATTGTTACGATTCAACTATTGGGATTACCGAAACATGGGCTAGTGAGATTCTTATGAGCTTCAAAGGTTTATACATAGAACTATCACCAAGCGGCAAAGGCTTTCGAATTTTTTTGCGAGGCAAGGCGATTCGATGTGGAAAAGGCACATCGAAATAAACAACCCCGCCGCAAGCGGCGGGGTATTTTTGCACTACGGTTCGCACGCTATGCGGCTCACCTTCGTTTTACAGTGCCTTATCAGACACTGTATTTTCGTACGCCGCAAGCGGCGGGGAATATAACCCTCTTAGAGCCTGCTCATAATCTTTTGTCGTGTTACACAAAAATTTTCTGATGGAGCGCTGATGAAAGAGCGTACTACTTACCCCAGCGATATTACCCGTGAGCAATTTGAAGCCATCCGTCCGAAGCTAGAGGGCTTCCGGCGTGTGACAAAGCCGAGGATATTGGATTTGTACGATATTTTTTGCGCAATACTATACGTGCTGAAAAGTGGCTGCCAGTGGCGAATGCTGCCAAAGGACTACCCACCCTTCCACACGGTCTACACATACTTCCGCCAATGGGGCGCGAAGCCATTTGCTGACCAGCCTAGCCTACCTGTTGCGGGAGCAGGTCGTTGCTGCACGGTTGGCCGATGGTCGCACGGAGAAGACCTCGCTCCTAATTGCCGATGCGCAGAGTGTGAAGAACACGGATACCGCAGAGGAAAAGGGTTACGATGCGGGCAAGAAGGTGTCTGGTATCAAACGTCACATTGCCGTGGATACCAATGGGTTCCCTCATTCTATTGCCATCACCACAGCGAATGTAACTGACCGTCAAGGCGCCTTGCTGGCACTGTCTTGCAGCCCGGAAGACGTATCCGAAGTGAAGATGGTGTTGGTCGATAGCGGCTACACTGGGGAGCCGTTCGCCCAAGGGGTGGCGACGATTATTCCCAACGCTGTCGTGGAAGTAGTCAAACGCAACGAACTCCACTCCTTCGTGGTTCTGCCGAAGCGTTGGATCGTTGAGCGTTCCTTTGGCTGGTTGGAAAAATGCCGCCGCCTTTGGAAGAACTGCGAGCGGCTACTGAACAACAGTCTGCAAATGGTCGATTTGGCTTTTTTATACCTGCTGTAGGAGTTACGCAGTTGAATTTTAATCGTTTGATTTCCATGGAAAGGCATCAAATAGGTATCTGATGTAACTGACTGAAAATTTTGAACCTATTTTTCAACTGCGTAACTCCTAATGAGTTTAGGAGTTACGCAGTTGGAAGAGCTGGTAATACGTAAAGAGGGTTCGCCAAATAATCACGAACCGCATTTCGTATAATGCGAGCTTTTGCTTCCAGTTCGCTAATACCGGTACGAAAGAAAAATCGTTCCAGGCGCACAAAGGCACGGATTGCAAATCCGATATGGTTTTGTTGAGCACGTGTACTACGTGCCTGGCAACGCTCAACACCACAATTCTGTTTGAGACTGCGATGATATACTTCAATCATCCAGCTCAATTCTGCCAGGGATTGGCGCGTCATTTCCGTCATGGAAAGATTATTTGTGGCCCAATATTCCTTGCTGCCATCTTTTGCCGCTATCTGGAATACTCGGACCAATCCATAACCTTTTAGATGGACGACCTGTCCTCCTGGTAAAAGATTAATAGTGTTAATCGCACGATTCCCAGTGCGATCGGGATTAACTTGCCGGTTGCATTTCAACCGGGTCAGCCAAGTCCATCCTAACTCACGGATGAACTTAATATTTTTTAAGCTGCCATACCAACTGTCAAATACAACAGCGGATGGCGTAAATCCCCGTTCTTGGGCGGTTTTCAACATTGCCCGGAAATGATCGTTTTTGGTCATATTATCCAGGCTTTTATTATAAATTCGATAATCACAGGGGACGTAACTATCGCCGTCCGTCCAAAGCAGCGTAATCAGGTTGATTCCTGGAACGGTTGCATGATGTTTCCCTGACCAATGATAATTGACCAGGTCGATTTGACGAGCGTAAGGCTTGTCAAGAGTTGAATCATCGATAACCAAAATCCCTTTGGTTTTATCGATGAGGGATTCTACTTCCAGCCACAATTCATCTGAATTGTGGCTCCTTACGGGATAAAAGCCGTGTAAAAGCGTCATGCGCGGGAGGAGCGTTAATTATCGGGGAGACTTTGGCAGCCTCCGTGCAACTATAATTACGCGGGGTGGCGATTAAAAACTGGATGTAATCGTGTGCACTGCATTTTGGATGGTTCATTGTTGTATTTTAACGCAATTGTTTGTCAACTGCGTAACTCCTAGACTTAAAAATACCAGTCGAATGTCAACAACGTAGCACTGCTGCATATGGGCAGGGATACGATAGAGGGCATTTAGTACCAGCTAATCATTTAGACTCTTCAGATAATTCGATAATTGCAAGCAATACAATAACTAATATTTTGCCTCAGCAATCAGTGATGAATCGCGGCGCATGGTTAATGACCGAAGAAATAATTGAGTGCTATCGAGATATTTCAAATTTGGAAGTTATTGGTGGCCCGATTTGGGGTAATGACGAATTTAAGTTTTACGTATACCTGGGCGTGGTAAAAAAATGGCATTTCCACCAAAATTTTTTGGGTGGGATACCCCAACTATTTTGTGGATCGCGAAATGCCGTTTTTTTACTGTGCCTTGAATTACTCCTCCATCTTTTCAACCCCGCCTTTTAAATGCCTTTTTATTATTAAACGCCTTTTCCTTGAACAAAGCCTCAGCGGGTTTTTTTCAGACCCCTTTGGGTTGTATGCCCGTTTCTTATTTCAGCCCTTGTAGAGCCTCCCGGGAAGTCATGGGGCATTCTTCCTGGTACCTGTCGAAGTCACGAACATGCGTGGACTGTTTTTTATCTTTTCATCCTGAAAAAAGCAGCACCAAAGGTTGTCGCCCTTGTTTGCTGCTTTTTTTAAATCTTTTAAAACCTTTTAAAGGCTTTTCGGTGCAAAATTTCGCTACGTTTTCAATTGGTTGAGATACGATGTAGGTACGTTTTGGGGAGGATGTAGGTACGTTTTGGGGAGGATGTAGGTACGTTTTGGGGAGGATGTAGGTACGTTTTGGGGAGGATGTAGGTACGTTTTGGGGAGGATGTAGGTACGTTTTGGGGAGAATGTAGGTACGTTTTGGGGAGGATGTAGGTACGTTTTGGGGAGAATGTAGGTACGTTTTGGGGACATATTTCTACAAAGTATTAAATTGTACTAATATTTGTTATAGTACGTTTTTATAGGAAATAAAATGGCTAATAACAAGAAAGAATTTGTGGTTAAAGATAATCGGCTTATTGAGGCAGGTTATAGGTTGGATCTGGTGGAACAGCGCGTAATTTTATTTGCTATAACAGTGGCGCGGAAAACACAAAAAGGTATTGATGCCAATAATTTTGCAGAGGTTTCCGCAAAAGAGTATGCGATGTTGTATGGTATAACAGAAAAAAAAGCGTACGAACAATTTAAAGAAATTGCGAGAACGTTATTTCGTCGTGAATTTACATTATACGATACTGACGCTAAAGGGTATGAAAGAAAAATAGAGTCCCGATGGATATCAGCTATTAGATACACAGATGAAGCAGGAAGATTGGAAATTATGTTTTCTGGTATTGTCGTTCCCTACATTACTCGCTTAGAGGCAGAATTCACTAGATATGCTTTAGGACAAATAGCAGGTATGAGAAGCTCTTATGCTATTCGACTATATGAGTTATTGATTCAATGGGGAAATTTAGGAGAACGGGAGGTAGAAATTGAATGGCTTAAAAAAATATTTATGCTTGATAATCAATATGCATCAATTAAAAACCTTAAGGTACGTGTAATTGATCTAGCGGTATCTCAAATCAACGAGCACTCCGATCTGATTGTTGAATACACCCAGCGCAAGACTGGACGGAACGTCACTCATATCATATTTACGTTCAAAAAGAAGGAAGTGCGGCCCGGCGAGATGGCTACCATTGAAACAGCACCAACCACCGAAACGAATGATTGTTTTTCTGGTGCAGCCATAAAAATCAGCAAGGCAAACCAGGCAAGATTATTAAAAATCAGGACACCGGACGAGATTCGTCAATGTATCGCCATCGCAAACC
>CAUYTW010000105.1 GCA_963575715.1 Gammaproteobacteria bacterium
TCGCTACTCAACTAACTGTTAATTCAAAAGTTGCACTTCGAGCTTGAATCCACCAGTACTGGTGGAGGCGCTTCGCGCTTGCAAGACTACTTCGCGCCGCGACTCAATAGCAGCGACTGGAGCATCAGACGTTCGGCGATTTTCGGCGGTGGGCCGATGAATTTTGCCGCGCCTAGTTTGATAGCTTCGGCGGGCATCCCGAATACCACGCAACTTTCCTCATCTTGGGCCATGGTGAAAGCGCCTCGGTCCGCCATGAGCTTGAGTTCCTCGGCACCATCGCGGCCCATGCCCGTTAGTAAAATGCCGACCGCCTGACGTCCATAGTGTTCGGCCACGGACCGAAACAGTACCCCTACCGATGGTCGTAGTCCGTGATACGGTTCGTCTTGAGTGATACGCAACTCCCGCTGCCGTCCAACTCGTAGGTGATGATCGTCGGGTGCGACATAGACGTGGCCAGATAGTGGCATCTCGCCATCTCGGGCGATTCGCACCGGCCAACCCGATGCCTCGGCGAGCCACTGCGTAAAACCGACGGTAAAACCGGTAGAAATATGCTGTACCAAAAGAATCGTTGCTGGGAATGTAGCGGGTGATATGAACGACAGGACTTGTAGTACCGCAGCCGGTCCACCGGTCGAGGCCCCGATTACCACAATCGCCATTTGATTCATGATTTCACTCAGTTCTGGTCGGGTCGTCATCGGAGCGACCACGGGAGTGGGTTTTTTGGACCATCGCCGCACCATTTTGACTTCAGCCATTAATTTGAGGGTGTTGATTATCGCGGCTCCCTCGGCTTCGGCATTCGGGTCACTAAAACCCGAAGGTTTTCTCAACACGGCGAGCGCGCCTGCCTCCAAAGCCTGCATGGCGGTCTGCACTTCGGTAAAATGAATACTGGCGGTGCAGATAACGATGGGAATCGGATGAGCAGACGATAAGATCCGGCGAGTCGTCTCCAGGCCATCAAGCCGTGGCATGTGAATATCCATCAGGATTACGTCGGGCCGACGTCGGGCTACACTCTCTAACGCCTCTTCACCGTCGGTGGCGGTGCCGATAACCCTTAGTGCCGGATCGCTCCCGACAATATAATTTAGGTAATCCCGAACTACTCGCGAATCCTCAACAATCAACACGTCGGTCATAAGAGCCTTTGGATAATCGCAAGTAAATTGCTTTGATCAAAATCACTCTTGACGAGATAGGCATTGGCACCTACCTCGACGCCATACTCGCGATCCTTTTGCGAGCCTAGCGCGGTAACCAGTACCACCGGAAGATCCCGAAGATTTTGATCGGCGCGAATCCGTGAGGTCAGTTCAAAACCATTCATGCGCGGCATGTCTACATCCGAGACCACAAGATCAAAGGGATCGGTCTTGAGCCGGGTAAGAGCATCCAGACCATCCACGGTAGCCACTACCTGATAACCCGCTCCTTCCAGAATGCTTTTCACCAGGGTTCGCGCGGTGATCGAATCCTCGGCGATCAATAGACGGCGGCGTTCCGTCGCGACTTTTTCGAGATCCCCAACCGGTATCGGTACCGCGCCCGCTGACTCCAGTAGATCAGGAACATTCAGGACGGGAATGATAGTCCCGCTCGCTGAAAGCGAGGCCCCGGCGATATGACGAACCCGTGGGAGCTGCGGGCCAAGGTTTTTCACCATGACTTCCTGCTCGCCTAGCACCTCGTCAACGAGGAAGGCTACCTCACGGTTGGCGACACGCATCACCACTACCGGCCATACGCCGGTCTGTGAACGTCCGTCGATCCCCGACAATCCCAGACTATCCCGCAAGCGTGCCAACGATACTGCACGTCCTCCCACCGCGATGGTCTGACGGTTTTCGATGGTTTTAACCTCGTTGGGTTTGATGCGCGTCACACGGGCCACATTCGCGGTTGGGATAGCAAAGTGTTGTTCGGCCACGGTCACGAACACCCCGCGAAAGGTGGCCCGCGTCAAGGGTAGGAGCAATCGAAACGTCGTACCAATACCTAGTATCGAGGTCACTTTGATCATCCCGCCGAGTTGTTCGACCTTTTCGCGAACAATCGCCATACCCAAACCTCGGCCCGAGAGGTCGGTAATCAGCGGACTGGTGGAAAGCCCCGAGTGGAAAATGAGTTCGATGACCTCGACGTCGGTCAAACGGGTGACTTCGACGGCGGTGAGCAACCCGATCCGTACAGCACTTTGCCGAACCCGCTCGACATCAATTCCCGCACCATCGTCGCTCACCAAAATTTCGACGCGATTTCCCGGCAGCGGCGCGACCGCGATGGTGATGGTGGCACGATTAGGCTTGCCTTTGGCTTGGCGGCTGTCAGGTTTTTCAATGCCGTGGTCGATACTGTTGCGCAAGAGATGGATCAGCGGGTCCTTGAGTTCATCCAGTACCCGACGGTCAACCTCAATGTCCTCGCCACGAATCACCAGATCGACTTCTTTATTCTGTTCCCGCGCCAGATCACGCACTGGTCTCGGCATCGCACCGAGCAGCGTCGAGCATGGCAGGAGTAAGGCTTTCTTGGTGTCCTCCAGCAGGTTCTCGACGATGAGACCAAGCGAACGCGCCTCCTGTTGCGCTGACCGAGCCAGGGTGAGTAGTGCCTGCTCTAATGCCTTCGTTTGGAGTATTTCAGAATCAATCAGTTCGTTCATCACGACGATGGGGTCTTGGTGCTGTCGCATTGTCCGCCGCATCCGACCAATCTGCTGGATCCGTCGACGATTCCAGTGGCCGAGATCAACCCCTAAACGATACAACCCATCCGCTTGAGCACTGGCGGCCAGTTTGGCACCCACCAATTCCTCCGCTTCGAGCAAGATGGCTTGGAGCTTGCGCGTAGCTATCCGAACCGTCTCCTGACTGGCGGTCACCTTTGGCGTTTCGTTTTCCGGTGGGGAGGATTGATTCTTTTCGATCGAGTTCTTCACAACCTCCTTCCTCTGGGAGGAAGATTCATTTTTGCTCGGTTCTAACGGGAGAGGATTGAATTGAGCGGAGGATTGGCTAGATAGGAGCGGTGATTGGACTACGACTGGTTGTTCATTAAGTTTATCTGGCTCTCCTCGAACCACGCGCCTCAGCGCCGCGAGCGTCAATGTTTCTTTTTCGGTGCTTGCTGGCGCGGAGCTCACGCCAGGATTCGCGCACAATGCGGTAATCACATCGACCGCCGGATGAATGGCGTCCAGCAAGGTAGCGGATAGCGTGAGTTCACGACGTTTCATGGCTGCGAAAATATTTTCGAGTTCCGTGCATAACGCCTCCACGCCCGGGAGATTAACCGACCGAGCCGCGCCCTTGAGGGAGTGGGCTTCGCGAAACATGCGCTCGACGATGGGGGCCTGCTCGGTCTCATTCGCCCGCTCAATGCTCACAAATCCAGCGGTAATGGCCTCTAGGTGCTCGCTCGCCTCGACCTTAAAGGTCTCTCGCAGCCCCGCCAAAAACGCTTCTTTTTTTGGGTCCATGCTTTTAGCTTGCCTTGATGCTTGCTTAATCCTCGATGCGTTGTCGCTCGACTAAGCCTTTCAGCCGTTCGCCAAACGACTGAAGGGATTGGGCCGAGGCCTTGAGCTGCTGGGTACCCGACAGGTTTTGGCCAGTGGCTTGGCGAATGTTGGCAATCGCCAAAGCGATCTGATCCATGCCGACGAGCTGCTGTTGGTTCGACGCGGCGATCTGGGTAGCGGCTTGGGCGGCATCATTAATATTGACCGCGAGTGCTTGGATGGAATCGCCCGCCTCGGTGGCTTGTTTGACTCCGGCGGCGACCACCTTGGTGCCCTGCTCGGTGGCCATCACTGCAGCACTGGTGGCCTTCTGCACTTCCATCAGAATGACCCGCACCTGGGCGGTCGCTTGGCGCGATTGCTCGGCGAGACTCTTGACCTCTTGCGCTACCACTGCGAATTCCTTGCCATACTCACCGGCGCGACTCGCCTCCAGGGCCGCGTTGACCGCCAGCAGGTTCGATTGTTCGGCCAGATCGTTGACCGTCGCAATGATCTCGCTAATGGCTTGGCCCTGTTCGCTCAAGCGCACGACACTCTCGGCAATCGATTCCATTTGCTCGCGGATGTGGTGCATGCCCTCAATGGTTCTGGCTACCGCCTGGTGCCCGGTCGCGGATACGACGGCGGTCTTCTGGGCACTGTCCTGGACATTCTTGGCTTTCTGGTGGGACAGATGGGCGGTTTGCTTGACTTCCTCGGCGGTGGTGCTGGTTTCGCTCACTGCGGTGGCGGTTTCGGCGGCTCCGGTCGCGACCTGCGATACCGTGGCGAGGATCTCGGTCGAGGAACTGGCAACTACCCCAACCCCTTCACGCAGCTCACGATTCAAGTCTTTCAGATTGCTGATCATGGTCTGGAAGGCACGTTGCAACGCGCCGATTTCGTCCGAGCGGTTCTCGGTCGCGATTCGTACCGTCAGATCGCCCACCGCGACCCGCTCGGCAATGCCAGTAATTGTCCGCAAGGGCACCGCCAGCAAGCGGTTCATGAACCAGGCCATGGCAACGGCCAGCAGTACCGATCCGATCGCGACGGTAATAAATTCGCGAGTGGCCTCATTGAACAAGCGTGCTGATTCCTTGACGGCTTCTTGAGCCTCCTGATCCAGATCCTTCTCGATCTAGGAGTTACGCAGTTGAAAAATAGGAAGTCATTCTGCGCGAAGCGAAGCGGAG
>CAUYTW010000106.1 GCA_963575715.1 Gammaproteobacteria bacterium
GACTCTCACCATTTACGCGTTGGCGTGAAAGGTGGAGGATGTAGTGGACTTTCTTACGTTATGGATTTTGATGACAAAATTGAACCTACTGATGAAACCGTTGAAATTGATGGCGGGTTAAAAGTGGTTATCGATAGAAAATCTGTATTATATCTGTATGGAACTGAATTAGACTACTCAGATGGTTTAAACGGAAAAGGATTTCAATGGGGAAACCCTAACGCATCAAGGACTTGTGGATGTGGAGAGAGTTTTGCCCTCTAAATTACCTCTTTATCAAGTTGTAATAACCCCTGATGTTGTCTTTTCTTTCTAATTAAGGTAGTTTTGTCTGTTTTTGATAGAGTTGCTCCAAGTACCCCACAAAGTATTAAGATTGAATATAGTAAATGTATCATAATTGTGTTTTTTAATATAACTATTAAAATAATACAACAAAAATGGTAAAAAACTAATAAAAATAGGATTTTACTAGTATGTTTATATAAGTTCCTTAAATTATACTAATAAACTCATTTTTTAGTGGTTTGGTCCTTCCAATCTAACCATAATGCCCATATTACAATAATATTCATACCAAAAGAGGCTAATATCTCATAAATGTCTTCATATATGTTAATTGATAGGTGTATATGACCTACAACCCAAAAAGGGACAGCTAAATTAGACCCAATCCACCTGATTGCAAACTTAATAAACCTCATTTTCTGTTAAAAAGTGTTCTAATTTTATGTTTTTCTCTAAAATATGTGATTTTAGACCCAAATAGTGTTTTACTATATGATAACTGAACCCATATCTGTCTTTCATTGACCATATATAGTTGGTATTTTCCATAATACCGTCAATATAGTACTCCATTGAGCTGTTTTTCCTTGAAATATTGTTTACCATCAAATTTAGGGTCTTTTCAAACCACATTTTAAGCATTTTTTGATTTTCCGCGTTGGTAAGTGAGAATAATGAGAGATTTAAACTGAATATTTTCTGATTATACCATAATTGACCATTATTAAGGTACTGAAAAAACCATTCTTTAGTATCAAAGTCAATAATCCACACTTCTTGACCATGAGGGTGGTATATTGTGTTAGTTAAATCACAATTTAGCTTATCAAATACAAGTTTTTGAAATTTCTTACTTTGGATTAAATCCACCATGAAAAAAATATAATATAAATCCAGTATAAAAAAAGGACTGAGTATAAAATCAATCCAGAGGTAACAAAAACTAAGAGGTATTTAAAAAATTTTCTCATTAATAGTAATTATCTTTCCAACTATGGATAATACTCCCGTCAGGCCCCCAAACAATAAAGTCAGTTACTATTTTATCAATATCAAAATATGGAAAATATTGTTTTAAATATTTTTCTATCAAATAATGGGGTCAAGCTCCCTCTCATACATATTTTCACTTGTAATACTTTCATCATTTAAAAATATGTCAATATTTAAAAGAGTATTACTCTTTGTGTAACAATATTACCATTTCGAATTTCAACATGGTCAACCATAGGGTATATATTTTTGATTATACCACTATTTGCCAATTTCTCTAATCCTTTTATTTGAAAATCACTAATCATTTAATCTATTGTTTTAACAGGTAACTCAAAATGTTCTTTAAACCATTTTTTAAATGGTTCATGCCATAAATCACCAAAATAAGCGTTTAGTTGTCTCTCATATTGAACTTCAACACTAACTGTTGGACATTTTTTGCTAGCAGGGCTGTTTGGGTTAAAGTAATCACATGCATACCAATAAAAACATCCCTCTTCTTCTCCATAGTAATCTCCAATATAAAATATCATTCGATTGGTGTCATCCGATTCTTCACCTGTTTTATCATCATATTCAAGGGATAAGTCCAATTAATATCATTAACATCAAAAAGTTCATTTATATAATAAACAATACTTTCCTCTAATTTAGATTCCGTGATTAAGTATTTCATCTCTTATTAGAGTTTTTTTAATAGTTGAACGGCATTTTCAATATCCTGTTTATTTTTTTCTTGTTTTCTTTTTTCTCTTTCATTATGAAGTTTGGTCTCTTTTTTCCACCAGTTAGCAAAACTATCTGGATTCATCTTTTCTCTTGCCGCACGAATTAAATCTTCTTTATTTTTAAGTTTAGTTTCAATATTACTTGTTCTCTCTTTAAATGCATCAAGATTAAATCCTGGTTCTAATTTATCTTGACGTGTGGCATGATGAGGCTTTCTTTCTTTTTTTGGTAAATCTCTTTCTTGTCCATGTAATTTCTTAAATGAAACTCCATATTTTCCAATATTATTTTTTGACTTAAACTTATTTCTTATCCAATTAGCAACTTCCTCTCTTAAATCTTTATCAGAATTAAAAAATAAATTATCTTTTAATTCATTAAATGCGTCTAAGGAAACAACACCACTTGATGGTCCTAATTGAGCCATAAGTTTACCATTAACATAAATGTTTCTTAAGTCTCCTTCAAACTTAATCTCATAATCGTTAAACATATCCTCAAGCATTGAGGATAATAATTCGTTGGATTGTTGTTCTGTTATTATAATTTTCATATTAAAATCAATAATTTCTTTACGTTTAACTATACCCATAATATCTAAGTAAAAATCCTCAAGGTCTCTTTCTCCTGATTTAATTTTATCAATAATTTCTTCTTTTCTGTATGCGGTATTATTATAAATAAAATCAATCATTTCCTCATCTGTGATTCCTTCAGGTTTAACAGGTTCAGGTATACAATTGTGTTCATCATCACTTGCATCTATCTCATCAATAGATAATCCTGATTCACCTGTAATCTCTTCAAATTTTGGAACCATTGTATCATCATACCATTCTTCAATTACATGCAAAACATATGAACGTCTAATACTCAATAATTTAGAAAAGTTTTCTACAATATTTCCTGAAACAATCAAATGTCCGTTTTCAAATTTATCTTTGTCAAAATAATAAATTGCAACAATAGTTTCTTTTCCATTAATACACCAATCCTCACGAAGATTTCCATAATTACGAGATTTCTTGGCAATCTTTCTTTCACCTTTATCAATATATTCATTCATATATTTTATAATAGCATTCGTAATTCTTTGACTACTTTTATTAAGTCTATTATATTGATTTTCAGTTATAAGAATCTTCATATTATGCAATATCAGAACTTCCTGACTTTTTAGTTATAGACGCATAAATCGGTTGGGATATTTGCTTCACTTTATTTGCAATAGTTTTAACCGAATCCTCATATTGTTTTCCTGAAGCATATCTTTGTCCATTCTTATTTACAAAATTATTAATTAACTCATCAACACTTTTACCACCAGTTAAATAATTTCTAGCAATTAAACTATAATAAGCATCAATTCCACTCTGAACGCTACTATGTTGAATATTACTTCCATTATCAACATTCCCAACATTAAATGGGTTTTTTGTCCTAATTGGTCTTGATTTTGGGTCACTTGAGAATCCTCCTCGGTAGCTAATTGAGCAAGCGCCAATTCAGCTGGAACATATTTTTTATATTGATTAAAAGTCTTCTTAGCAGAATCCGCCAACATAGAACCTGTAATACCTAAAAGGTTGGCAGACCTGCTATCAATAAATTTATCTGCAATTTCTTTATATGCTTTATAACCTTCTGATGTGTTAAGGTCTAAAGCGGTAAATGTTCCATCATTTCCTGAAATTGATGGCCCTTTGCTATCACTTGTTGATGAGGTACTATCAGAAGATTTATCTCCTAAAACTCCTTTAATGAAATTACCTAAAACATTGGCCCCTTTTGGGTCCATTAAATGTTTTGTAATTAAATCGGCTAACTCTTGTTCTGTGAGTCGTACTGTAAATTTTTTCCCATACAAATAAATACCTTAACTTTTCAAATACACCTTCTTTTTGAACCGTCAAGGATTCCTTAACAGTTTCTTTTTAGGATACATTGGTTTAGTTTCATCCAACCTCTTTAAAAATTCTCTGTTTTCAAATTTATCATAATCGTATAAGGTAGATACGTTATGTTTTTTTGCCCATTCATTCAATGTAAGTTTGCTCATATTTTTTTTAAAGTATATTACAAAGATATTAAATTTCTTTATAATAAAAAACCCCTCACTATGGAGGGGTTAAATTATTATACTACTGAGATTGAATTGATGTTTGTTCCTTGTTGTATTTGAGGAATGATATCAAGTCCTTCAACTACTTTACCGAAACATGTGTGGTTTCCGTCTAAGTGTTGTGTTCCTTGTCTACTATGACAGATGAAGAACTGAGAACCACCTGTATTTCTTCCTGCGTGTGCCATAGAAAGAACACCTGTGTCATGGAATTGTTTTGGTGCTGATACCTCACATTGGATAGTATAACCTGGTCCACCGTCACCTCTTTTGTTTGGGCAACCACCTTGAGCTACGAAGCCAGGGATTACTCTATGAAAGTTTAGACCATCGTAGAATTTATCTCCGATTAATTTTAAAAAGTTGTTTACTGTGATTGGTGTTTCGTTGTCGTTTAATTCGACAATCATGTCACCTTTGTCAGTAGAAATTTTTACATTGCTCATATTATAGTTTTTTTAAAAATATAATAGTTTAATATCTACCTGTCAAATAAACATGAATTGTTTCTGGTATTTTTGTACAAATTG
>CAUYTW010000107.1 GCA_963575715.1 Gammaproteobacteria bacterium
GGTTGCTATCTTCCGGGTTCCAGGAGATATCCATTTTATGGTTGTTTAGCTCTATCTCGCCGTAGAGGCTCTACGGTAGTGCTCGTCAATGCTGCATATATCTCACAAATGGATTTTCGTAACGGCTGCCTATTAGGTAGCCGCAATGGGGATCAATTTTACTGTTTCGGCGGAGTGGTTTTGCAGGCGGACGAGAACGCTGCGTGAAACGTTTTAGCAAGACTTCACGATATCGTGGACACCTTATCAAAAAGGTTAAATCCATCTTGCTGGAACAGATTGAACACATCAGGTTGAGTACTGCCCAACCAGAACTTTAGTTGCAGGTCAAAAAACCCTATCAACAGAGAGCGAAACGTCTAGACAACTTTGCTCAAGTTTTTAGAAGCAGATAATATACCTGACATTGAAGACGTTCTTTACGGTGCAAAAAGCGCATAATTCATCGTCGAGGCAAACATAACCGGCGCAAGCCGCGATGCCTTAAATAAACCGACCGCCGGGAAAGACCGACAACTTAAAAAAACTGTCTCCTTTCCTCCCTGCGGCTAAAGCTGGGAGGCTTTGCGGAGACTTTGGTGAAGCAAAAATTTTGCTATCCCGTGAGGTATTCCATGTCTAATACCATAGATCAACGCGGAAAATATCCCGAGTCTCAATCCGTGCCAGCACCTATAACAGAAATTGACGGACAAATGGCTTCGTTGGAAGCCCTGGAGCGTTTCGCCAAGACCTTCGAAGCGAGCGCTAGACGTTGGGAACTTGTTGTCTATCCATCGGTATTTGCTTTTGTAATTCTCGCCGCGTATGGATTTTTCCTTATTTTTAGTCTAGCGAATGACGTGGCGGTACTGGCTCGCTCCGTCGATACCCAGATGGGCGAAAACATGGCAAGCATGTCCAGCAATATTAAAAATTTAGCCCTGAACATCGAGCGTATGGCAGAAAATGTCAATACCATGGCCCAGAACCTTGGAACTATGACTAAAGACGTACATGGCCTTACCCTGGAAGTGGGAAGCATTGCCAGCGATACTAAACAGATGCGACCTCTTAATGAACAGATTACCGGTCTCAATCAGTCCGTTAATTTGATAGCAACTTCAATTCCCCGTATGCAGCGGGATATGTCGATGATGAACCAGAATATTTCTCGCCCTCTATCCTTCATGAACAATTTTGTTCCCTGGTAAGCAATTAGATTCAATTCGCTAACCACAGGCACATGCAAGTTCTCTGAGTGGCGGTTCCCTAGAGTCTGCTCTGAATGCAATGCTTGGTTGGTGAGCAGCCATACTTTCCTCATGCCTATTTTAGATCGGTTCGTGTTTTATCGAACGCTCGCTTCGATAGTGAAATCACAACCGGCGTTGGTTGGTTTCTGCCCTCCACGCACGTGACTTTCGGGTTTAGCGCCCGTAGCCGACGCTTTTTGGCATCGCCGGTTGACATTTTTCGTTGGCACAGCGCTCACCATCCAGAGTGAGCTTCAATGATTCCATTAATCGCTACGGTAGCTCACGATATCATTGAGAATGCGTCGAGTCGTGGGTTCGGGCAACTCGGCTGGATAACCGATACTGAGCAAAGCCACGGGAATGACTCCTGCGTCTAACTTTAGTAACTGTGTCACCTTGGCGTCGTCGAAATAACCTACCCAGGTAGAGCCAAGGCCCATGGCAACTATGGCAAGTTGGGCGTAGGCAGCAGCGATGGTGGCATCCTGGAGGGCGTAAAGATGAGCGCCACGGTCACCAAAACGCTCGGCGGAACGGCGCGGATCCGCACAAAAAACAGCACACACCGGTGCCTCGGACACGAAAGGCTGATCATTGGCTGCCTGGCGGAGGGCATCACGCCCGGCCTGGCTGGTGATTACCACAATTCGATATGCTTGAAGATCACCCGCCGAAGGAGCGGCGCACGCAGCTTCCAGCACCGCATGCAATTTCTCTGGTTCGATAGGTAAATCGGCGTGGTAGCGGCGCACTGAATGGCGATAGCGCACCGTGGCGAAGAAATCCAGCATGACAGTTCTCCAAATATGCTAAAGGTTGGTTGTGTTAAGGGCTTGTCTTGGCGAGTTTGGCCTCGGCAAGGACGGAATGGTTAGGATAGTTGGTTTCCAGCACCCGCAAGGAGCTATCTGCAAGGTCATTCATGTCCATAGCGCGATAAGAGCGAACCATCAGCGCGAGGGCCTCGGGCACCGCCGGAGTTTGTTGATAGTGCTCGATTACATATTTACCCCGATTGACGGCCGCGAGATAGGCGTTTTGGCCAAAATAATGGCGTGCCACATGAATTTCGTACCACGCCAAATTATTGCGCAGGTAAATCATGCGTTGCCGGGCATCGGCAACATATTTGCTGTCCGGGAAGCGACGCACTACCTCGCCAAAATCCTGAAAGGACTGTCGAGCCGCGCCGGGGTCGCGTTGGGCATGGTCAATGGGAAGATAGCGTTCAACAATATTCATGCCTTGGTTAAAATTTACTAATCCCCGTAAATAATAAGTGTAATCCAGGTTGGAATGGCGCGGATACAGCTTGATAAAACGGTCTAGGGTAGCAATGGCTGAGGCAGGCTCACCAGACTTGTAATAGGCATAGGCGATTTCGAGTTCAGATTGTTGGGCGTAGTTCCCCAAGGGATAACGGGCATTCAGTTTTTCGTAATACTTGATGGCCTGTTCGTAGGAACCATCATCAAGTGCTGACTTCGCCTCGGAATAGAGCTTGTTGGCCGACCAATCCTTGGTTTCGTCAATTTCATCGGGTAACAGGGCACAACCTCCCGCCGTCATGAGCAAAAATAAGACCATGATGAAACGCGGAATAAAGTATGCTTTATAAAAAAAATTAAGATATGAAAAAACGATCATTGATGTTCCCCATTAAGGGTTGGATACGGTTCTATTTTTTCAGCTGCGTAACTCCTAACTACTATAATGACAATTTGAGTTAGTATTTAAGGTATGAAAGAAATACCGCATCTTCACGCCAGGATTCCTATTGCGTTGGCCGGTCAGCGCCTGGATCAAGCGTTGGCAATCTTGTTTCCAGACTACTCCCGAGGTCGCTTTCAGACCTGGATCCGGGCTGAAGCGGTACGCCTGGATGGGGAAATTCCCCGCCGTCCCCGCGATCGAGTGCATGGTGGAGAAATCGTAGACGTAGCAGTAGAGGAATTCAGCACCGATCTACTATCTTGGACACCCGAACCCCTGCCCCTGACCGTGGTCTATGCCGACAACGCATTGCTGGTAGTAAACAAGCCCGCTGGATTGGTGGTCCATCCTGCGGCGGGTAACCGTCAAGGCACCCTGGTCAATGCGCTTCTACATCACGCGCCGGAATTAATGACGCTCCCCCGCGCGGGCCTGATCCATCGCCTAGATAAGGATACCACGGGGCTGTTAGTGGTGGCGCGTACTCTCGTAGCCCATCATTCCCTGGTGGAACAACTCAAGGCGCGCGAGCTGCTCAGGGAATATGACGCAGTGGTCAATGGTGTTGTCGTGGCGGGAGGAAAAGTCGAGGCACCACTTGGACGCCATCCCCAGGATCGCAAGCGCATAGCAGTGGTGGGAAACGGTCGCCCCGCCGTGACTCACTACCGAGTAATACATCGTTTCCCCGCCCACACTCACCTGCGGTTGCGCCTTGAGACAGGACGTACCCACCAAATCCGTGTTCACATGAATCATTTACATTATCCTTTACTTGGCGATCCAGTATATGGTGGGCGGACGCGTTTACCGCCGGGTTGTTCTTCCGCCTTGGCTGCGGCAATCCAGGGCTTTGGACGCCAGGCCCTGCATGCCACACGTCTCGGATTTATTCATCCACTAACAGGAGAAGTATTGAGCTGGGAAGCACCTTTTCCTGCCGACATGGCAATGCTGTTGACGTTATTGGAAAAAGCCAGGACGGGGATTTATTAATGGTAACTGCTCAGGTAGCCGGGAAAGGTACGGTTTTACCTGCTCTGTTAAAACTGGCTGAATTATGTGATAGAGCTAAACAACCTAGGAGTTACGCAGTTGACAAACCCTGGCAGAATTGAGCTAGATGATTGAAGTATATCATCGCAGTCTCAAACAGAATTGTGGTGTTGAGCGTTGCCAGGCACGTAGTACACGTGCTCAACAAAACCATATCGGATTTGCAATCCGTGCCTT
Organism: Gammaproteobacteria bacterium; assembly: GCA_963575715.1. Taxonomy (NCBI): domain Bacteria; kingdom Pseudomonadati; phylum Pseudomonadota; class Gammaproteobacteria; species Gammaproteobacteria bacterium. Next base: position 4,185 of record CAUYTW010000107.1, read on the forward strand.
TGTGCGCCTGGAACGATTTTTCTTTCGTACCGGGATTAGCGAACTGGAAGCAAAAGCTCGCATTATACGAAATGCGGTTCGTGATTATCTCGCGAACCCTCTTTACGTATTACCAGCTCTTCCAACTGCCTAACTCCTAAACATCAACGAATAAAGTGGTTAAGTCAATGTGGCTTAATGTGTTCATGGTGAGAGCTCCTAGAAATTATAAATTAAGGGATACAATAGTTTATCATACTGCTTACGTCGAGTTCACGTTATTTAGGAGTTACGCAGTTGAAAAATTAAGAAGTCATTCTGCGCGCAGCGAAGCGGAGTTGCAGAATCCATCTGCATACTACACGTAGATTCTGCGACTCCGGTCGCTAGGGCGTGTTCACAGTAAAGGAGGTTGAAAAATGATTCGCTTTATGCTAAGCGACGAAAAATGGGCCCGAATTGAAGGGCAACTACCAGGAAAGCCAACCGATAAAGGTG
>CAUYTW010000108.1 GCA_963575715.1 Gammaproteobacteria bacterium
AGTAACAAGTTCAACTGCGTAACTCCTAGTCCGTTTTATAACGGAACAGCTATACATGGTCACATCAAATGATGTAATTAACGACAAATGAATTATTTCTCTTCCCCCCAACGCGCATATGCTTCTCGTAGGCGCAAAATATGATTGCGAATGTAAGCTGCGCTCAAGCGACCATAATTGAGGTAATTACGCCCCAAGGTCCGCGGTAATGTCGGAATGATTGCCAAATCTGGTCGAAGATTGTTTGACTGTCCTGTGCTGGCGAGAGTAGTTTCAACTCCAATTGTCCAGTGTTCTTTTCCCTTAAATTGTATAAATTTAGGTTTCATATCCTGGCGTGGAGTGAGTGGTATGCTGAATTCTAATCCCGCCGCTCGTCCTTCGTTGGTATCCTTGTAATACACGGCGACGGATGCATCACCGAAGAATCGCGTGGCTTTGAGCAATAAACCACGATCATCATACCAGAACCGTCCAAACATCGCTTCTAGTGAAAGATCCTGGGGTACGTAAAAATAGCGATAAGCGCCGATAGCCACTTTCCGATTTTTTTGATTAGGCCAGATCGGTTTTTCATCTGAACTATGAAGATAACCTAATTGTCCACGGAAACGATGGTCAGCGCCGCCCGGTATCCATGCAATATCATTAAACACGCCGACATAATCCGCATTATCATGTCGATGCAGGCCCACGCCCGCCAGTTCAAAAATATTCTCCGAGGGCCTCATGCCCTGCTGAAGCCACAGGTTATATAGCTCTGCCCGCGGATAAAAACGACCAAAGATACCGTGCTCATCCAAATTTTTCGTATGTAGCAATGGAAGCGACCAGTTCGCGCTTAATACGCCACCTTTCCAGAGTGGTACTTCAAGCTCAGGATTCAGAGTCAGTGCATAGTCAAGAACATCAAATTCCGTCGCCAAAAAATAACGTGGAATTGCTGGAGCCAGAATCATTCGCGCCCAGGGATGATTTTGTTCTGGAACATCAACCCAACGGATATTCGCAGAATCAGAAAGATGATTTACGGTGCGAATTGTCATTTGACCCCACAATGCACCGACGCTCGTAGGCCAGATCGAAAGTTTATTTGGATCATGTGGTCCAGCCAGAAAATCACGATATCCCTCTATTGGAATTTTTACTTCGATTACCGGCAGATTATCCTTTTTCACTAATATCGCCATCCAGCGCAATGATTCTGGCGCGCCTATCGCCGTTGTACCCATTACTATGCCAAGCGCGTCCAGTTCATTGTGATTGTAACGATGGTTTTCGTATTCTACATACACGGTATTATTGTCACGCACACCTATTCGCACATTTTCCAACCCTAAATCCACGATTCGCCGTCCGATATTTTCGAGTTTGGTTAGTTCGGTTGTTTCAATATTTGCGGAGGATGGTATGGTTTGATCAGATACGATACTTCTTTTTGGATTACTGGTCGAGAACGGTGAAAAAATATATGGATTAACTTTATCCAGCTTCCCGGGCTGAGATGTAGAACCACCCGTGGTATTCGGTAATTTTTGATTTAAATAATTCGTCGATAGTGCCAATGGCTTTTCTAAATAATGATTACTTCCAAAGGGTATTGTCAATCCAATACCATATTCGAATTGACGGTGGTTCGTAGGTTCAATCGCTTGTTTAGCAATAATACCAAGCCGAATTCCATGACCAATCCAACTTTCTGGAGTACGCAACCGGATGCCGAAATTATTATCTACGGTGTCATGCTCGGCGATAAAATCTAAGTTGTCGAATATTGTCCACTCTAGCCCACCAAAAACCCCACTCAATCGATCTGGCCCGGTGCCATAGCCCATACTCAACCGGGTAGGACCAATTTGTCGAGATCCAACGACATAGGCGGTCTTAAAAAAAGTCGCGCCACCTCCGATATCCTGCGCTCCGACTGCCAGGGAGTCTTTTCCATTAATCAACCACAATTTCACATTGGCTGACATATCACGTACCGCCCAATAATTCCCCTTACGGCGATCCTGTTCAAAAATGCGACCACTTAATTCCATATTGGAAAAAAGACCAAAGGAGAGCAGCATATTGCTCGCCGGTTTGTCGGATATCGATACTTTACGTTCCGTGTTGTATTGCAAATCGGCTGATCCTTCTTGGGTTACATTGGCGTTGGGTGTATTTAATAATCCAGTAAAACCTTGCAATGAAAGTCCAGTGGCGGGTCCCTGGGCAAACGCAAATTCCGTTACCAAAAGAATAATAATATGTTCCGTTAGTGTAATAAAAAAATTTTTGGTATGTTTCACGCGACTCACCTAAGATAATGCCGATTTAGATTTTTTTAGAATATCAAAAAATTAAGGGCTGAAAGTCCAGCCATACTCATTTTGGCATGGACTCTCAGCCCTTGTTTTTTGGTATATCTTGGACAGGAATTACACCTGGTAAGCTCAATTATTAACCACCATCACCCGTTCCGCCTGTAGCACCCGTGCCGCCCGTGCCGCCCGTGCCACCGCCGCTGGTGCTGCCGCCGCTGGTGCTGCCGCCGCTGGTGCTGCCGCCGCTGGTGCTGCCACCGCTGGTGCTGCCGCCGCTGGTGCTGCCGCCGCTGGTGCTGCCGCCGCTGGTGCTGCCACCGCTGGTGCTGCCGCCGCTGGTGCTGCCGCCGCTGGTGCTGCCGCCGCTGGTGCTGCCACCGCTGGTGCTGCCGCCGCTGGTGCTGCCGCCGCTGGTGCTGCCGCCGCTGGTGCTGCCACCGCTGGTGCTGCCGCCGCTGGTGCTGCCGCCGCTGGTGCTGCCGCCGCTGGTGCTGCCACCGCTGGTGCTGCCGCCGCTGGTGCTGCCGCCGCTGGTGCTGCCGCCGCTGGTGCTGCCACCGCTGGTGCTGCCGCCGCTGGTGCTGCCGCCGCTGGTGCTGCCGCCGCTGGTGCTGCCACCGCTGGTGCTGCCGCCGCTGGTGCTGCCGCCGCTGGTGCTGCCGCCGCTGGTGCTGCCACCGCTGGTGCTGCCGCCGCTGGTGCTGCCGCCGCTGGTGCTGCCGCCGCTGGTGCTGCCACCGCTGGTGCTGCCGCCGCTGGTGCTGCCGCCGCTGGTGCTGCCGCCGCTGGTGCTGCCACCGCTGGTGCTGCCGCCGCTGGTGCTGCCGCCGCTGGTGCTGCCGCCGCTGGTGCTGCCACCGCTGGTGCTGCCGCCGCTGGAACTACTGCTGCTGGTAATTTCAGAGGTAATACCGCCATTTTCTTCAATAGAAGTAGTCGCGCTATTTATTTCAGCTTTAATGGCGTCCAGAACAGAGGCAAGAAGAGCATTTTCCACCATCTTACTAGTAAGTGGGATTCCATTTCTAATTGCCATTTCTATAATCTGTCTAGCTACCGCCTCTACAGCATTAATGATGGCATTTCTGATGGCATCAAGGTTAGCAATCCTGATAATAACGCCATTTATCCCCTCAGTCGTTATCTTAACCAGGGCGTTATAAGCCGCTTGCCCTATCTTATTAGCAAGAGTAGTAGGATCTGTTAATTCAGTTAAACTGCTTCCCTTGATTTGGCTTGCTATTTCATGCAGAACAATACGCTGGATTTGATTTTTTATCGACGTTGGCAACCCGCCAGAATTTTCAGCTAAAATATTTCGCAGTGTTTCATTTTTTGTAGACTGTGGCTGCGCGTTGGGAGTTGCTACCGATGCATTTAATGCTTTGGTCAATGAGACAATAGCAACCTGAATGCCTTCAACTAAGGCCGCCGCCGCAGGAGTGATACCCTCGGAAATATCCTCATCAACAGACATACCAAGGCTTTCAATAGATTTTCTGATTTCCTCTTTAGCCGTAGGGTCTGAAGTCAATGCCATTAAGGTAGTCAGCGGCGTAACATTCAACGTCGCCTCCGTATTTGCAGCACCTTCTGAAGAGACCATCTGCATGGCTTCCTCATCCGTAAACGAATCAGTTCCTTCACTACTTACAATGGAATAAGTGATATTGGGAACATTGATCTCAAATTTGCCATCACTCGTAGTAGTCTGCTCTATCTCCTCGTTCTCATCCCTTACATAATTTTGTGAACCTTGATTCAAGTTATCCGCAAATACCTTCGCACCTACTACCTTACCCTGGGCAACGACTCCCGAAACTTTTTTAGCATTATCATTGGTACCACCATCATTTCCACCGTCACTACCGCACCCGGCGAGTAAGGCCAAAGATAGTAGTGAAATACCCATACCTATATGATTTAGTAAAATTTTAGATGTATCTTTCATCTAAATTCGGCGCGAAAACTCCACGACTTTAGCCGTGATGAGAAACGCCGTCCTCCTGTTATTTAACGTTGAAATAATAAAGTTGCCGGTCTTTCCCGGCGGTCAGCCCTTAACGGGCCTGATAACTGAGTCTTTCGGCCCTCCGACTTTTGCCGTAGGGTGATTTACCGGAGATACTTTTAAATATTTTTTGGAGTCCGCACCGCATGATGTACAGCAACAGAGCTACAGACTAGCACACATCCGTAGGTGTCATGGCAAAGCTCAATTATTAGCCACCATCACCTGTACCGCCCGTAGCACCTGTACCACCCGAACCACCCGTACCACCACTACCGCCGCTGGTGCCACCACCACTGCCGCCGCTGGTGCCACCACCACTGCCGCCGC
>CAUYTW010000109.1 GCA_963575715.1 Gammaproteobacteria bacterium
CGCTGGTGCCACCACCACTGCCGCCGCTGGTGCCACCACCACTGCCGCCGCTGGTGCCACCACCACTGCCGCCGCTGGTACTGCCGCCACTGGTACTGCCGCCGCTGGTACTGCCGCCACTGGTACTGCCGCCGCTGGTACTGCCGCCGCTGGTACTGCCGCCGCTGGTACTGCCGCCACTGGTACTGCCGCCACTGGTACTGCCGCCACTGGAACTACTACTGCTGGTAATTTCAGAGGTAATACCGCCATTTTCTTCAATAGAAGTAGCTGCTTTATTTATTTCGGCTTTAATAGCATCCAAAATTGATGAAAGAAGGGTACCTTCCACCATTTTATTGGTTAGCGGGATTCCTTGTTGATTCGCCATCTCTATGATCTGTGTAGCTACCGCCTGAACAGCCGTAGTTATAGCATTTCGAATAGCATTAAGATCAGTGATATTGAAAGTAGCGCCGTCTACTCCATCAGTCGTTATCTTAACTAAGGCGTTATAAATTGCTTGTCCTATTTTGTTGGCAAGAGAAGAAGGATCAGTTAGATTTTGTCCGTCCTTGGTTTCACTAGCTATCTCACTCAAAACGACTCGCTGAATTTGATTTTTTACCGAAGTTGGCAGGACGCCAGTCGTTGCAGCCAAAATATTTCGCTGCGTTTCATTTTTTACCGACTGTGGCTGTGCATTGGGAGTTGATACTGACGCGTTTAATGCCTTCGTCAGCGCAACAACTGCGGTTTGAATGCCTTGAACGAAGGCCGCAGCCGCAGGAGTAATGCTCTCGGAAATATCATCATCAACGGACATGCCAAGGCTTGCAATAGAGTTTTTGATGGCCTCTTTATCCGTGGTGTTTAAAGTCAATGCCACCAAGGTCGTCAGCGGCGTAATATTCATCGTCGCCTCCGTGCTGGCCACACCTTGGGAAGAAACCATTTGCATGGCTTCCTCATTAGTAAGGGAATCTGTCCCTTCGCTACTTATCAACGAATAAACGCTACTAGGAGCATTAATTTCAAATTTACCTTTGCTACCTTGTTCAGCACTGGTAGTCGTCACAGTCCCAGATTCATTGTCATCCATTACATAATTTTGTGAACCTTGGATCACGTTATCGGCAAATACCTTTGCCCCTACCACCTTACCCTGAGCAACGACTCCCGAGACTTTCTTTCCGCTGTCACCGTCGCCGCCACCATCACTACCACAACCAGTAAGTAGCGCCAGAGATAGTAGAGAAATTCCTATACTCGTGTGACTTAATAACATTTTAGACGTATTTTTCATAAATCCTCGGCGTGGAAAACCCTCGATTCTGAAGGGTCGAGGTAAAGAAATGCTACCTTGATAAGGTTAATCAAAGGTAAGCCAAATTAGATGCCGGTCTTTCCCGGCGGCCAGCTCTTACGTAGCCCAAGTGACACACACCTTGCGGTGTAGCTCCCTCTCGCCAATGTTACAATACAGCTTCAGTTCTATTTCTGGAACCTTGCAACAAACCGTTTCATTCCATCCTGAGAATTGTCTGCATCTGTCGCTTTTAATTCTACGAACTGAGGAAACCTTCGTAGGTGAATCTGATACTTCATTGCAACGTAACCACGATATTCTATGGTTTAGGCTGGTCAAGCTGGGACTTATGAATATTACCTCACCCAATGCCAGCACAGAGAAACACCCTCTGCTTTAGCCGGGCAAGGAAAGCTGGCGGTTTTAGTGGAAAAATCGTCAGTCAAAAAAATCGGTCTTTCCCGGCTGTCAGCACTTACGAGACTAGTGACGCACACCTTGCGATGCGTGCTCCCCCTCGCCAATGTTGCAACACAGCTTTAGTTCTTGCGAACTTTGCGACAAACCCTTTCGTAATTACCCGCACCGTGTCTGCATCCGCCGCTTTCGCCAATCATGAACCAGTTGGTGGCCATGAAGAACCGCTAAGTTGTAACCGTTTGACACAGACGCTGATTAATTAAAATTCGATCAGCGAATCCCATACCCGATTTTTATCGGCGCGCTATCGGTCAGCTTGTGGCACTATCTCGAACCGATGGCGTTCTCCGGAGCAAAAATTGGCGAAAGTATTGCACTATACATCAGCATTTATTTATTATCAAGAGATTATTGAAATAGTGAATGAGCGATGGATGCACTACTTTCCTTCTCCCCAACGTGCGTATGCTTCCCGTAGACGCAAAATATGCTTATGAATGTAATCGGCACTCAAGCGTCCATAATTTAGATAGTTACGTCCTAAGCTCCGAGGTAAAGTTGGAATAATTGCTAAATCAGGGCGCAGATAGTTTGCTTGCCCCGCGCTGGCAAGAGTAGTTTCAACGCTAATCATCAAACGTTCCTTTCCCTTGAACTGTACAAATTCAGGTTTCATATCCTGGCGTGGAGTGAATGGTATGCTGAATTCTAATCCTGCCGCTCGTCCTTCGTTAGTATCCTTATAATATACCGCAATGGAGGTATCACCGAAGAATCGCGTCGCTTTGAGCAATAAACCATGATCATCATACCAAAATCGTCCGAACATCGCTTCCAGAGAAAGATCCAGGGGTACATAAAAATACCGATACGCACCGATGGCGATCTTGCGATTTTTTTGATTTGGCCAAATTGGTTCGCTATCAGAATTATGAAAATAACCTAATTGCCCACGTAAATAATGATTACCACTACCACCCGGCATCCATATCACGTCATTAAATCCACCGAAATAATTTGCATTATCATGCCAATGCATCCCTACGCCCGCCAATTCAAAAATATTTGCCGAAGGTCTCATTCCCTGCTGGAGCCACAGATTGTATAACTCCGCCCTTGGATAAAAACGACCAAAAATACCACCTTCATCTAAGTTTTTTGTATGTATCAGAGGAATCGACCAGCTCGCACTTAATGCTCCGCCTTTCCAGAGTGGGACCTCAAGTTCGGGATTCAAAGTTAAGGCATAGTCAAGGAAATTAAATTCTGTGGCCAGAAAATAACGAGGAACCCCTGGTGATAGCGTTATTCTGGCACGAGGATGATTTTGTTCAGAAATATCAACCCAGCGAATATCTGCTGAATCAGAAAAATGATTTACGGTGCGAATGGCAATTTTTTTCGACAACGCGTTAACGCTTGTAGACCAGATCGAAAGTTTATCTGAATCGCGTGGTCCCATCAGAAAATCACGGTATACCTCGATTGATACTTTTACTTCAATGATTGGAAGATTGTCCCTTTTCACCAAGACCGCCATCCAAGGCAATGTTTTTGGTGCGCCCACTACGGTTGTCCCCATCACCAGGCCAAGCGCATCCAGTTCGTTGTGATTATAACGATGATTTTCGTATTCTACATAAACAGTATTACCATCACGCACACCTATTCGTACATTTTCAAAACCTAAATCAACTATTCGCCGTCCAATATTTTCTAGTTTGATAAGTTCGGTTGCCTCAATATTCGTGGTAGATGATATGACTGAATCCAGTGTGATATTTTTCTTCGGAGCATCTATCGACAAAGGTGATAAAAGATAAGGATTAACTTTATCCAGCTTCCCAGGTTGAGCAACCTCTTTACCAGAGATAATACCTGTCGTAACTATAGTATTTGGTAATTTTACTGGAGAATCTGCTGGCAGAGTTAGTGGTTTTTGATGATAGTAATTATTTCCAAAGGGTATAGTTAATCCGATGCCATATTCGAATTGCCGATGATTGGTTGATTCCACCGCCTGTTTAGCGATAAAACCAAGCCGGATTCCATGACCAATCCATCTTTCTGGAGTACGCAACCGAATGCCGAAATTGTTATCCACAGTGTCATGCTCGGCAAGAACATCCAAATTTTTGAATATTCCCCATTCTAGCCCGCCAAAAATTCCATTCATTCGATCCGGTCCCGTGCCATAACCCATGCTCAGACGGGCAGGACCGAATCGCTGGGATCCAACGAGATATGCAGTCTTAAAGCTGGTAGCGCCCCCTCCGATATCTTGTGCTCCAACTGCCAGTGAGCGTTTACCACCAATAAGCCGCAGTTTCACATTAGCGGATAAGTCACGCACAGTCGGTTGAGCATCTTGCACCCAGATACGACCACTTAATTCCACATTGGAAAAAATACCTAATGACAATAATGTGTTACGTGCAGATTGGTCTGATCGCAATATATTACGCTCCGTGTTGTACTGTATATCGGCCGATCCTTCTTTAGTTACCTCAGCATTGGGCGTATTTAATAATCCAGTGAAACCTTGCAATGAAAGTCCGGCAATTGATCCCTGAGCAAATGCAAATTTCGTTACCAAAAGAATCACAGCGTCTGCAATTAGGGCAATAAAAAATTTTTTATTATGTTTCATACAATTAACCAAAACATGCGTATAAAGATAATTCTAGGAAAGACAACTTAAAAATTAAGGGCTGAAAGTCCAGCCATCCTGATTGTTGGCATGAACTCTCAGCCCTTGTGTTATTAATCTACTTTAATTTTTTTCTAGGCCAACATTATACCCAGTAAGATAAATTATTCACACTGTCACCAGTGCTACATGTCACCCGTACCACCGGTACCGCCAGTGCCACCCGTGCCGCTACCGCCGCTGGTGCTGCCACCGCTGGTGCTGCCACCGCTGGTGCTGCCACCGCTGGTGC
>CAUYTW010000110.1 GCA_963575715.1 Gammaproteobacteria bacterium
AGTCGCAGAATCTATGTGTAGTATGTAGATGGATTCTGCGACTTCGCTTCGCTTCGCGCAGAATGACTTTACTATTTTTCAACTGCGTAACTCCTAAAAATACAGAAATTACACAGTTAAATTTTTACTGTTTGATTTCGCTAGAAAGCTAATAAAGGGTCATTTTTTGCTACCGATTGAAAATGTTGAACTTACTTTTTTGCAACTGCGTAACTCCTACAAGCATTTTCTTGCTGGTAACGCGAATTGACAATTAACGGAGATAATAGTGATCGGACGTTTATCCGGAGTGCTTGCGATTAAGCAACCCCCTGCTTTGCTGATTGACGTGCAAGGAGTGGGCTACGAACTAGAGGCTCCATTGAATACTTTTGAGTTGCTCCCGGAAGTCGGCGCGCAAGTAACCCTGTATACGCATCTAGTGGTACGCGAAGACGCCCACCTGCTGTATGGTTTTTTTACTTCGCGGGAACGGAGCCTGTTTCGTGATCTGTTGCGGGTTAACGGGGTGGGGCCGCGTTTAGCCCTAACTATTCTTTCCGGGATGGACGCTGATGCCCTTGTCCGTTGCATCAACGAGCGAGATGCCACGACGCTCACTAGGCTACCTGGCATAGGCAAGAAGACCGCTGAACGCTTACTGATCGAGATGCGTGATCGAATCGGCACCTGGCAGGTATCCTCTGCATCCGGTACGCTACTTCCAACAAAGATACGCGATCCGATTGACGATGCGATTAGCGCCCTAATTAATCTTGGTTATCATCCTCCCGAGGCAAGTCACTTGGCGCGGGCTGCGTGGGGCGAAGGGTTATCCACCGAGGAAATCATCCGTCGCGCGTTGCGGTCCACCTTGCGAATGGGGGAGATTTGATATTAATAAAAGTTACGCAAAGGACGGTTATGCCTAGATCTGAAAACCGTCCGCTTTCCTCCCCGCTCTAAAGGGCGGGGTTTCTCGGGGACATTGATGAAACCTTCAGCAACCGTTTGCCGCACCTTGATCGGCATTGACGCGCGTGCGCGCATGATTGGCGCTGGCTGCGCCTGCCTGTTGCTATGGTTGGCGGCGTTTTGGGCCTTGGGTTGGTGATGATATGAGCGCGCTATTGCGATTTCAGGACGTAACGTTCGGTTACGAACGCCACCCAGCGATTCATCACCTGTCAGGAATGTTGCGGATCGGTTCCTTGACGGCGGTAGTCGGGCCAAATGGAGCTGGTAAGAGCACCTTGCTCAAGGGTATCGTTGGCCTGCTTCGCCCGCTTGCGGGACGAGTAATTGCTGAAAATCTAACCCGCGCCGACATTGCTTATCTCCCACAACAGGTTGAAATCGACCGGAGTTTTCCGATTTCGGTGTTTGATACCGTGCAAATGGGACACTGGCACACGGTGGGGGCGTTTCGGGGGATTGATGGCGCGTTGCTTGATCGGGTGACTGAGGTCATTAGCCTGGTCGGCCTCGCGGGCTTCGAGCAGCGCATGATTGGGAGCCTTTCTGCGGGACAATTTCAACGGGTACTGTTTGCACGTATGTTGCTTCAGGATGCTCGGTTGGTACTGCTTGATGAACCATTCAGTGCCATTGATGCCCGAACTACCACAGACTTATTACGGCTTATCGCGCGTTGGCACGACGAAGGGCGCGCTGTGATCGCGGTGTTGCATGATTTCGATCAAGTGCGCAATTATTTTCCAGAGGCCCTGCTATTGGCGCGTGAGCTAGTTGCTTGGGGACCGACCGAGATGGTACTCGACCCCGAAAATTTGCGGCGCGCCCGCGCTATGTCCGAAGCCTGGGATGATGCCGCGCCATTTTGTGAGTTAGAACTGACTTGATAAGTTTTATTTATGAACTACTATTCGCGCCGTTTATCGCCTATGACTTCATGGCGCGCGCCTTGGTTGCGGTCCTGGCGTTGGCTATGGGCGGTGGGCCACTGGGTGTATTGCTGGTGTTGCGTCGCATGAGCTTGATGGGCGATGCCTTGTCCCACGCCATTTTGCCGGGTGCTGCTATTGGCTTTTTAATCGCGGGGCTATCGCTGCCGGCGATGACTCTTGGCGGCTTTATCGCCGGGTTGATGGTGGCTTTGTTAGCTGGCCTTGTGACTCGTGCTACCGAACAACGTGAGGACGCCAGTTTTGCTTCGTTTTATTTGATCTCGCTGGCGCTTGGCGTGCTCATTGTGTCAATTCGCGGTAGCAATGTTGATCTGCTGCATGTTTTATTCGGCACTGTATTAGCCGTGGACGATGCGGCGCTAATCCTGGTGTGTACGATTACTACTGTTACCTTGCTGACATTGGCAGTAATTTATCGACCGCTGGTGATCGAGTGCTTCGATCCTGGTTTCTTGCGCGTAACTGGTGGTGGGGGCGGTGTTTACCACCTAATATTTCTCGTGTTGGTGGTGCTCAACCTGGTGGGTGGTTTTCAAGCGCTCGGAACGCTGCTCTCCGTCGGATTAATGATGCTGCCAGCGACCGCTGCTCGATTTTGGGCGCGCGATCTGTGGTCAATTGCCTTGATTGCCGCCATCATTGCGTTCATCTCTGGTTGGCTTGGGTTAATTGTGTCTTTTCATCATAATCTTCCATCTGGTCCAGCAATTATCCTCTTCGCAGGCATTTTTTATCTAGTATCGTTAATTGTGGGAATACGGGATGGTTTATTAGCTCGTCACTTTCACCGCCGTCATTTAACGGCATAAAACAGATTCAAAGTGGCAACTTGGGTTATACAAAAAAGCGACGGTTATGAAAAATAATTTAACTACTCAAAAAAATGAATTTCAGGTGCAGGCTGCCGGGCATGAAACACACTTAACTCAGGTAACCAATCAGCTCCTAGCCGTCACAGCGAATTTGGAACGTGAGATCATGGAAAAAAAATACCTTGAAGACGAATATCGTCAATCCACTGACCAGTTACGTGAATTATCGGCTCGTTTGCAATCTATCCGTGAAGAAGAACGCACTCACATTGCTCTAACTATTCACGACGAACTCGGTCAAGCACTAACCGGATTAAAGATGGATATTGCTTGGTTACAAAATCATCTGGATCAACCGCGATCGGTTTTATTGAAAAAAATGCAGATGATGTCCGACCTGACTGATTCCATTATTAAAAGTGTCCGTCGCATAGCAACCGAGTTGCGTCCTGGAATCCTAGATGTTGGCCTAGTGGCGGCAATTGAATGGGCGCTTCAGGAGTTTCAAGCTCGCTCCGGCATTGAGAGTAAATTTATCAATGCTCCTGATGATTTGTCTTTGGATCGTGAAGGTGCGACAGTGGTCTTCCGTATTTTTCAGGAAATTCTGACCAATGTCGCTCGACATGCCCAAGCTTCAAGCATTGAAGTCAAAATGGAGGAAAATACCGGCTGGGTGATTCTTCAAGTAACAGATGATGGGCAAGGTATTGCTGAAAGTGAAATTCATAACCCAAAATCAATTGGGTTATTAGGGATGAGGGAGCGAGCTAGATCGCGGGCGGGTGATGTTCTATTTCACGGGATTCCTGGCCGGGGGACTACCGTGACCATCAGGATTCCCTGTATCGGTGAATGATTCATCATAGCAGGATTTTACATTGATCAAAATAAAAACAATAAGATAAGTACGTTTTACTTTGAAAAAAGTAACCATTTTTTAGCTATAAAAATTTTTCATGTTCTTTGTGATGATTTTTTACATGTAATGACAAATTACTAATTGTGTTCAGCCCTAGACTAACAATATGAAGAATTAAGCTAGTTTTTTCTCATTTTCTCGAAAATAAGCGATGGTGAGTTGTGATTAAAGTATTGATTGCGGATGACCATCCGATTGTACGCCAGGGTCTTCGTCAAATTTTATCCGGGATCACTGATATCTCGTTGACAGGCGAGGCAGTTAATGGCCAAGAGGCGCTGGATCAGGTTCGCGGTGGGAGCTGGGATGTGCTGGTATTGGACATTACCATGCCTGACTGTAATGGTTTCGATGTGCTTAAAGAACTAAAAAAAGAACAGCCAAATTTGCCGGTGTTAGTCTTCAGCATTCACGGTGAGGAACAGTTTGCAGTCCGCGCGATTAAGGCTGGCGCGTCCGGCTACTTAAGCAAGGAGAATGCTCCGTCGGAACTGGTCAAGGCCATCCGTAAGGTAGTGGGTGGTGGAAAGTATATCAGCCTAAGTTTGGCCGAGACCTTGGCCTTTGGATTGGATGCTGCGTTTGATCGCCCGCAGCACGAATTATTATCGGACAGGGAATTCCAGGTAATGCAAATGATGGCGAGTGGGAAAACATTCACGGAAATTGCCGACACTCTGTCGTTGAGTGTCAAAACAGTGAGTACCTATCGGGCGCGCATACTAGAAAAGATGAATTTAAGAACTAATGCCGAGCTGATTCGTTATGCCATTGAAAATCATCTGGTTATCGACAGAATGGACAGGATGAACATGAACATGAACATGAACATAAATAGAAGATCCAGTCAAAGTATGGCGAACATAATTTGAAATTTGCGTAAATAACCCAAGTTGCCACTATGTCTTTGAAGCCGCATTCCATCGTAGACATTGAGGAGAAAACTTCATAAGCCCGCAGGCAGGGACTTGACAGAAAAGAAACTTTGTTACAAAATATAAGAATTATTCATGCGGGAATAGCTCAGTTGGTAGAGCACAACCTTGCCAAGGTTGGGGTCGCGAGTTCGAGTCTCGTTTCCCGCTCCAGAACTTTCAATTTTTCCTGTAATGCTGTCAAGCAACATTATTTGGCTGGGTGGCAGAGTGGTTATGCAGCGGCCTGCAAAGCCGTGGACGTCGGTTCGATTCCGGCCTCAGCCTTAGAATTAAAATTAGTTCGTGCTTGTCTATGCAGCATTGCAAGGCCAAATCTTCCCACCTTAGCCATTCGCTGGTGAATTCTGCTAAGTCTTCTTAATAAATTTACTAAATCTTGAAAATTTATAGATGATTTAGCTGGTGTGATGCGTTTCCATTATTTCCAAGAATTGATCGAATAGCATCCCTACATCGTGAGGGCCAGGGCTGGCTTCGGGATGGCCCTGGAAGCTGAAGGCTGGGGTATCCACACGTCGAATACCTTGTAGGCTACCATCGAAAAGGGAACGATGCGTCGCTTCCAAGTTCGTTGGCAAGGAGGTTTCATCCACCGCGAAACCATGGTTTTGGCTGGTAATCAGTACCTGTCCGGTATAGAGATCCAGCACCGGATGATTGGCACCATGGTGGCCAAATTTCATTTTGACCGTGCGCGCTCCGCTCGCCAAGCCCAGTAGCTGGTGACCAAGGCAAATTCCAAAGAGCGGCATGTGCCGCGCCGCGAGTTCACGAATGGCGGCGATGGCGTAATCACAAGGCTCCGGGTCGCCCGGTCCATTGGACAAAAATACTCCATTGGGTTTCATGGCTATCACCTCCTGCGCTGGCGTTTTGGCTGGAACCACGGTGACTTGACAGCCACGGCTGATCAACATTCTCAAAATATTACGCTTTATGCCGTAGTCATAAGCCACGACCCGAAAACGGACAGGCTCCACCATATGGGGTTGATAGCTGTGCTCCAGGCTCCAGGTTCCCTCGACCCAGGGATAAGGCGTCGCGCTGCTGACTATTTGCGCCAGGTCCATACCCTTGAGTCCGGGAAAATTACGAGCTGCCGCCAGTGCAGCTTCGGCATCTGGATTGGCAGCGGCGAGAATGGCGCCATTTTGAGCGCCTTTTTCACGCAGGATTCGTGTCAGTCGCCGCGTATCAATACCGGCAATCGCTACCACACCATGAAAAGCAAGGTATTCGGGTAGAGAACCGCGCGCCCGAAAATTTGATGGTTGGGCGGGAAGGTCGCGGATTACCAATCCTGTGGCATAAATACCGGTTGACTCATCGTCTTCTGGATTGTAACCAACATTGCCGATATGAGGATAAGTGAGGGTAACAATCTGTTTACAGTAGGAAGGATCGGAAAGTATCTCCTGGTAGCCGGTAATAGCGGTATTGAATACGACCTCACCAACGGACAGGCCGTCCACGCCGATGGATTCGCCGTGGAACAGGTTACCATCCTCCAGGGCTAGCAATGCTGATTGGCGCACATTCACCTCCGAAAGCCGGATGGAATAGCTCGGAAGACACAAAAAAGCCCGCTATATTGCGGGCTTTTGGCTATTAATTTGCTTGTCGAAACGATAGTTGAAGATATTCTGCCGGAGGCCGGAATCGAACCGGCACAGTGTTGCCACTACCAGATTTTGAGTCTGGCGCGTCTACCAGTTTCGCCACTCCGGCGAGGAAATAATGGTATCAAAGAAGATACTATTATGAAGTGTACTGCAATTCTAAGCAAGAAAAACCTGTCGTCGTGCGTTCATTCAGAGTCTCCGAGCAACCTCGCCCTTGAGGACGAAGAGATGATAACTGATGAGTCTTGTTACTTAATTGCAACGTCGTCTAATTGCTCGGACTTAAGGCTGGTCAATCTCTGCCTTATTTTCACAGGCATCGTCCTTTCTGGCGAGGTAATTGACCTTGCATTTGCGACACTCATAAAACGCTTGTATGACCTGTTAGATTGGATTATTATTTTTGACACTCCCACGAATAAATTTGCTTAATTCCTACACTTAATTGAGGTTTATATCATGGCCGTTATGCTGTCACGCCGCCGATTCATTACGCTGGTTGGTGCCACGGTAGGCTTGCCACTCCTGTCAAGGGTAGGAAGTGTCGAAGCTAAACCGCTGCGTTGGGAGGGTATCGCCCTCGGAGCACCAGCTTCCATTCAACTCTACCACGCTGATGAAACTCGAGCGCGCGCCGCGCTTGCCGTAAGTCTGAATGAACTCAAACGTCTGGAAGCCATTTTTAGCGTACATCGTGCGGATAGCTCTATTTCAGCACTCAATCGGGAAGGGAAGCTTGAAAACGCGCCTGATGATTTGATTACGATGCTGAAGCGCGCTTTGGCGTTGGCCGAGATCACTAACGGTGTTTATGACCCCACGATACAGCCGGTGTGGCAACTTTACTTCCGTCACTTTACTGCGGCGCGCCCCGACCCCACCGGACCCGCGCCGCGAGATCTCGCCGCAGCGCTTACCCTGGTTGATTGGCGTGCGGTTGAGCTCGATACTCAACGGCGGCGGATCGCATTCGCCCGTCCCGGCATGGGGCTGACACTCAATAGCGGTGCCCAAGGCTACATCACCGACCGCATCACCGATACGCTGCGCGCCCACGGTTTTGATCGGATGCTCGTGGACATGGGTGAGCCACGCGCTTTGTCGCTCAAGCCGGACGGTTCCGCTTGGCGGATTGGTATTGCTAATCCCGCCGCTCCCAATCAAGCGATTACCACCCTAGAAATTGTAAATAAATGTGTAGCTACTTCAGGTGGCTACGGTACTGTATTCGATGAGAACGGCACTTTTACCCATCTTATCAATACCCGTACCGGACAGACCGCACCAGCGTTGTTCGGAGTCTCGGTGGTAGCTGATTCAGGTATTCAGGCCGATGGCTTGTCTACTGCCATGCTGATGGCACCCGTGGAACAACGTCGTGCGATTTTGAAAGCGGGTGGCGGCCTGCAAGCTATTTATATTACCCCGGAAGGCGTTATAGCGACTGTGGATGCCTGATGTCATGGAAATGATTGGCGAGAAAGACACTATTATTGAAGCATTTGCCCGTGTGGTGAGTGTAGATGACGACATTGCCTGGCTAGAACCTGAGCCAAAGACCACTTGCGACAGCTGCACTTCGTTGGTTTGCAGTGCGGGGAACCTGACCAGCCGCATCGTGGCGCGTCGATTCATCCTTCCCAACGAGGAAAATTTTATGATTGGCGAGCGCGTCGTGGTTGGTGTCCACGAAAGTACTCTACTGAAGGCGGCGCTCACGGTCTATGCTATTCCTTTAGTGGTGATGATCGGGACCGGGATCGCGGCGCAGTGGTCCATGGGACGCGACGGAATCACCCTGGTATCGAGTGTCGCGGGACTATTCCTCGGCTTCGGAATCGCGCGTCTCAACGCTGACCGACTATCCGCCAAAGGCAGGATGGCTCCTTTTTTCGTTCGTCGTGCTGATCAATCTGGTACTTACCAGAAAAAAACCTGTCACTCTAAAAATAAACTTTCGGAAATCGAACCATGCAAGAATACGTAATGCTGATGGTTGGTGCGGCGCTAGTTAATAATGTGATTTTGGCCCGCTTCCTTGGTCTGTGCTCTTTCATGGGTGTAACCACGCGTGTCGATAGCGCCTTTGGAATGGGTCTCGCCGTCATTTTCGTGATGACCGTTTCGACGATACTTGACTGGAGCGTACAAAGTTATCTATTGCAACCTTTTGGACTAGATTATCTACGCACGGTCACCTTTATCTTGATTATCGCCGCCGCCGTACAGTTTACCGAAATGACCGTGCGTAAAATATCGCCATCGTTGTTTCAAATGTTGGGCATTTATCTACCATTGATCACCGTGAATTGCGCGGTGCTGGGTGTTGCCTTGCTAGTGGTTGACGCCAGGCTAGATTTCATTGGCAGCGTGCTATTCGCCTTCGCTTCTGCATCGGGCTATACCTTGGTCATGGTGATCTTTGCCGGATTACGCGAACGGTTATTGGTAGCCGAGGTGCCGCCATTATTTGTGGGACCGCCGATTGCTTTTATTACCGCTAGTCTACTCGCGTTGGCATTCATGGGATTTGCGGGACTGAGTGTGAAGTAGTTCGTGGGAATGTCAAGACTGACCTGGCGTAGCTGGTAAGTATTATTTATCGGAGGTCTAATTATGTTAGTCGCTGTGAGTAGTCTTACGGTCATGGGCGCCGCCTTGGGGGGAATCCTGGGAATGGCGGCGCGTTATCTTGCCGTTGAGGGAAATCCACTAGAGGCTGAATTGCAATCCCTTCTGCCCGGATCGCAATGTGGCCAATGCGGTTATGTGGGCTGTGCCCAAGCAGCGGCGGCGCTCGCGCGCGGCGAAGCTCCGGTTACCGTCTGCCCACCCGGTGGTAAAGCAGTTGCTCAGAAATTGGCAGATAAATTGGGAGTCAAGGTTGACTTGTCGGCACATAAGGAAAAAACGCCAGAGTACGCCACTATTCTTGAGGAATATTGCATCGGTTGTACGCGCTGCATTCGGGAATGCAACGTGGGTGGCATTATCGGTGCCAACAAATTGATGCACACGGTAATGAGCGAAGCCTGCCACGGCTGCGGCAAATGCGCTAAGGTGTGCCCGACTGATGCAATTAAAATGTATCCGATCCCAATTACCCTGTCAGGCTGGCATTGGCCCAAGCCTACTGCCGAGTCAACGGCACGCGTTCATTGAAGCTCACCCTGGATGGTGAGCGCCCCCGCCGATTCAAGCCATTACGTAGAGGGTATGCGGTTCTGTTAAAGAAGACCCGGGAGAGCAGGTAAAACCCGCCGGTCAGTGTCGATGATTACATCGCTACGGGCGGGAGGCCCGAATGTTATGCGCGTGGAGGACGATAGCCCCCAAGCGCCGGTGGTGATAGCACCATCGGAATGCGGGTGTCCGATGAATCGCGAACCAAACCAGCAATACGAGGGAGGAAAACAGGGATGCTGACCGACTGCGCATTAGGGGCGGACTCCAAAAAAGCAACGTTGCCTCTCTTCGACCTTTGGGATCGAGAGATTTCCATGCCGAGGATTTATGAAGACTTTCCCCATCCGTGGCGGTATTCATCCTGATTACCGAAAAGAAGATACGAGCGAGAAGGCGATCGTCGTCTTGCCAATGCCAGCCACGCTTTATATTCCCTTGCAACAACACACCGGCGCGCCAGCTGAGGCTTTGGTGATCGAGGGTGATCTAGTTAAAAAGGGTCAAGTCATCGCGCGCCATCAGGGAGCAATATCCGCCACTCAGCACGCACCGACCTCGGGACGGATCGCGGCGATCACCGAAGTCACTGCTCCGCATCCCTCTGGCCTGGCGCAAGCCACTATTCTCATCGAACCAGATAGCCGTGAGGAATGGGCGGAATTGCCCGAACCCATCGCTAACCCATTGATAGTTAATCCTGAGATAATCCGCCGCCGCGTTGCTGAATCAGGCATTGTCGGCATGGGTGGTGCTGCCTTTCCCTCTGCGGTAAAACTGGATTTGGGCAATAAATATAAACTCCAGATTCTTTTGATTAATGGCGCTGAGTGCGAACCTTATTTAACCTGCGACGACCGCGTGATGCGTGAACACGCCGGCGAGATTATTGATGGTGCTCGCATCATGGCCCATGCGCTCGGCGTACCACGGATTATTATCGCCATCGAACAAAACAAGCCCCAGGCGCTCGACATCATGACCAAGGCGGCGGCTGATGTGAACAATATCGACGTGTTGGGGGTGCCGGTGCAGTATCCCATGGGTTCCGAGCGTCATCTCACCCAGGCAATCACCGGGCTGGAAACTCCGGCGCGCGGGCTGACTGCCGATATCGGCGTGGTTGTACATAATGTCTCTACCGCACGCGCCGTGCATCATGCCGTTCGTTTTGGCCGTCCCTTGATTTCCCGCGTAGTGACAGTGAGCGGCCACGCCGTACGTGAACCCAAGAACGTTGAAGTGTTGATTGGGACTCAGGTCGCTGACCTCATCCAGTTTTGTGGCGGTTTCGTAAGTCATCCCGCTTGCCTGGTCAACGGCGGACCGATGATGGGCCAGCCACTACCAGGTATTGATGTTCCGGTGGTCAAGGGCATGTCGGGGATTCTGGCGCTTGCCAACGATGAAGTGAACGACGGTCAGGAAAATTCCTGTATTCGGTGTGGCAGTTGCGTCACTATTTGTCCTTGTGGCCTGGTGCCGGTAGAAATGGCTGCTTTCATTCGTAAGGATATGCTGGACAACGCCGCCAAGTTGGGAGTCAGGGACTGTGTTTCTTGCGGTAGTTGCTCATGGGTATGTCCATCGCATCTCCCATTGGTACATTATTTCAATTACGCCAAGGGTATGTTGAATGCACAGGAACGTGAACGCAGCAAGCTCGAACGAGTTAAAAAAATGGCCGAAGCGCATGCACAGCGTCTGGAAAAAACGGCGGCGGTCAAGCAGCGCGCACCTAAGCCAACGAATACATTGAAGTGAATCATGGAAGGCGAGCGACCCCCTCCACGTCCGGTGCGTCATTTGCAGTCTAAAATCTAACCACCTGATAAAGACTGGTAATTGATAAAAGTTTACTATCCCAAGGGGCGGAAAAAACCGTCCCCTTTCCTCCCCGCCCTCAAGGGTGAGGTTTTTCGGAGACATTGATGACTACCTTCTCAGTAGCTGGGACGAGCGGCCCGTTTACCCACGCGCCCAACAGTGTTCAAAAAACGATGGGCACGGTGCTGTTGGCGCTATCTCCAGCTGTCGTTCTTAATCTTTATTTATTTGGTTGGCCTAGCATCCTTTTGTTAGCAGTTACCGTTGGCGCTTGCGTGGCAATTGAGGCAGCGTGCCTCATTCTCGCTGAACGACCGGTTACTGCGACGCTATCGGATAATTCGGCGATTCTGACTGGCGTGTTGTTGGCAATGAGTTTGCCACCATGGGCACCATGGTGGATCGGCGGCCTGGGATCGATATTTGCTATTGCCCTCGCCAAGCACGCTTATGGTGGCCTTGGTCAGAATGTGTTTAATCCCGCAATGGTGGCGCGAGTCGCGTTGCTTGTGTCGTTCCCGGTGGCTATGACTGCTTGGGTCAATCCGCATCCGTTATTTTCGGCCAACGCACCGAGTTTGGTCGATGCCTTTACCATTACCTTTGGCGGTGGTCCTCCCGATGCGATGAGCGCTGCCTCGGCGTTAGGATATGTCAAGACGGAATTATCGCGCGGAATTCCAATATCACAATCGATCAAGAATGTGCCGGACTTGATGGATATGGCGTTGGGATATCGCGCTGGTAGCCTCGGGGAAACTTCAGCACTGTTGATTCTGATCGGTGGTCTATTCTTGATGATACGGGGTGTCATTTCGTGGCATACCCCAATGGGCGTGATGGGCGCACTATTTTTCATGGGAACCATATTTCATATTATCAATCCTGAACGTTTCACCGATGGGATTTTTCATCTGATGTCGGGTGCCACTTTCCTTGGTGCGTTTTTTATTGCCACAGATTATGTAACTTCACCAATCTCAAAATTGGGACAATTGATATTCGGCATTGGCTGTGGGCTTTTAGCCTGGATAATCCGCACCTTTGCTGGTTATCCTGAAGGGATGGCTTTTGCGATATTGCTAATGAATGGATTGACTCTCATCATCGACCAATATACTCGTCCCAGGGTCTTTGGACGTACTCGCAAAGGTGAACCACTATCGGTTAAGGAAAAATCTCCATGACCCAAAATACGATGACTCACGCGATAGTTTTAGGATCTTTTAGCTTTTTCTTTGGAGCATTGCTCGCAATAACCAACAGTATGACCGCTGAAGATATTTTGCTACGTGCGCGAGAAGATCGACAAAATTCAGTGAGCCAGGTGATCCCGCCGAATCTGTACGATAATAATCCTGTCACTGATAGCATTATCTTAAAAGATACGGCTGGACAAGATATTACTGTTTATCGTGCCTTAAAAAATGGCAAGGTGACAGGCCTGGCTTATGAAATTCACGGTAGTGGCTATTCCGGCGAGGTTAAATTAATGATGGGCGTTGATATCGAGGGTAAAGTTTTGGGGGTACGAGTAATTTCTCACCAGGAAACGCCCGGACTGGGTGATCGCATCAACGAAAAAAAGACGGATTGGATACTACATTTTACGGGGTTGTCGCTTGGTAACCCACCCATTGAACAATGGAAGGTTAAAAAAGATGGAGGAAAATTTGACCAATTCTCGGGAGCCACCATTACGCCCCGGGCAGTGGTGGGCGCGGTGCGTGGAGGACTCGAATTATTCGCTATGCACCAAAAAGAAATGACGGAGGCACGCTAATGGCAACGAATTACAACCAAATCATCCGTGAAGGTCTTTGGGACAATAACGGTGTATTCAACATGATATTGGGTCTATGCCCAACCATGGCCATGACCACCAGTGCCACTAATGGATTTGGTTTGGGCTTGGCCACGGCGGTAACAATGATTGCGTCTAATTTATTGGTATCGCTGCTGCGTGGTTTCATTACTCAAGAAGTACGCATTCCAGTTTACGTTGTGATTGTCGCGGCTATGGTGACGGTGGTGGATATGATGATGAACGCCTGGATGCATGAGCTGTATAAAATATTGGGATTGTTCATTCCTCTGATCGTTGCGAACTGTATCCAATTTGCCCGTATTGAAGTTTTTGCCGCCAAGGAACCGGTATTGCCTTCAATAGTAGATGGCATTTTTTCAGGAATAGGTTTTATCATTTCACTTACGATTATTGGTATTGTGCGGGAAATCATTGGTTCTGGCACCGTATTCGCCGACGCCTCGTTATTATTGGGTCCAGCGTTCAAAATCATGGAAATACGCGTGCTACCCGAAGATATGGGAGGGGTTTTGATGATGATTCTACCGCCTGGCGGCTTTCTTGCAGTGGGTTTATTAATTGTAGTCAAACGCATGATTGAATCACGTATGGCTCGTAACATCCAAGTGGCCGATGTCGTCAACGCCATGGGTTGATGAGGAAAAAATAAGTCACCCCACGACACAATACCTGGCTGCTTTAATAAAAGAAAAAGGCTAGTGTACTAGTCTAAGTCCAAAAATTTAGACTACATTTTGCAATGAAGTAAAAAACACATCTAAAAATTTCTTCAGTTTGTAACTTTGATAGTGGCAGATGTAGACGATTCTATAGGTGGAAAAAAACGGTTTATCACCATGTTTAACTAACAGGAGGACGGCGCTTCCTCTCCATGTCTTAAAGTACGTGGATTTTCCGCGCCGTAAATGCTGAATGAAAATAGGTGTTACCTATGCCATACCGCGACGTCAGGTTTTGCTCAATATTGAGCTTCCTGATGGCGTTACCGTCAAAGATGCCATTGAGCGTTCAGGAATCTTAAAACAATTTCCTGAGATTGATCTAAAGCAAAATAAAGTAGGCGTATATGGCAAGATTACGAAGCTTGATACGGTATTGATAGATGGTGATCGTATTGAGATTTATCGCCCTATTACTGCTGATCCAAAAACCGTGCGCCGTAAAACTAAAGTAGATGGAGAAGAATCCGGAGATTGACTTTAGGATTTGATAGTAAGAATCAAAAACTGCTGGCAGATGTCAGGAACCCCACGCCTAAAGGCGGGGGCTTGTGAAGTCAAATTCACAAGTTCGAACTTGACCAGCCTAAGTCCAAAGTATTGGACTACGTTTTTGGAGTCATGACACCTACGGATGCGTGCCAGTCCGCAGCTCTGTCGCTCACCGTTAAACATCTTTAATGGGGTTAAGGAAGTGCGGTTAGCGGAACAGAGCTGCTGAAAACATTGGCGAGGCAAACATAACCGGCGCAAGCCGAGTTGCCCTTACAGGCTGACAGCCGGGAAAGACCGGCTCCTAATTCTGAAAACCGCCCGTTTTCGTCCCTGCCACGGCTAAAGCCGTGGGGCTTCTCGCGGGCATTTGGTGAAAAAAATCGTGTGATGAATCAGGTGGAGATCTGAAAAAACCGTGATTCCCGATTCTCCAGTACTCGCACTCGACTACGTCCATTATTTATGATTTCCACCCGAATTTGAACGCCAATGTATTCGGTGAGAGCGGGTACATGAGAAATTATCCCAACCTTGCGTCCTTGAGACTGAAGGGCGTCCAATGCAGCGAGGACGGTATCCAGGGTATCTTGATCCAAGCTACCGAATCCTTCATCGATGAATAGTGATTCTACTTGCGTGTTCTGAGTTGATAGCGAGGCTAATCCCAATGCCAAGGCTAGGGATACGATGAATGTTTCACCTCCTGATAAACTATGGACGCCTCGCAATTCGTTTCCTGAGTCACGGTCTAGCACTTGCAATTCCAAGCCTGCGTTACGGATCCGTTTTAAGTGATAGCGTCGCGCCAAGTCTTCCAAATGACGATTGGCATGGCCGAGCAGGATCTCCAAGGTGAGACTTTGGGCATAGGTACGGAATTTGACGCCATCTGCTGAACCAATCAATTCCCGCAACTCTTCCCAGCGTTTCCATTCCCGCTCCTTGATTTCCCGGGCGACAAGTAGCTCTCTACTCTGAGCGCATCGTTGATCATCATTCCGCACGCGAAATTGGACATCAGCAAGATAAGAGCGAGCTGTTTCTTCATCGCATGTCGCCTTGGTTAGTGCCATTGCTATTTCGCTTTCGGTGAGGGTTGGGGCACCTGATGATAGATAATCTTCTCGTTCGCAACGCCGTTCCCTAAGATGGCTGGCAGCAATTTCTCGGCCACGTTCGATGGCATCGAGATTGGCGCGCTCTTGTTCTAGCCAAACGCTATCTCGTTCTAGGAGTTTGCGCAGGGTGGAGAGTTCGATTTGATGAGACGCAAGCAACCGTTCGAGATGAGCATGGGTCAATTTAAGGGTTTGATAGTGCAGTTCGCGATCGTCGGCACGGAGTGTCCGTTGGGTACGAGCCGCGATCAGCGATTCTTCTACTTGATGCAGAGCTAGGTTCGCTTGTTGTTCAATGGTTTGTGCTTGATCTAACCGAGACAGAAGCTCTTTTTCTACAGAGTCTGCTGATTGGCCTTTTAGCAAAGTGGCGCGTTCCTGGCTTAGAGTTGCATCAGCAGAGCACGCTGTGGCAGCGTCCCGAGCTGTTTGCTGCGCTCGCTCGTGGGTCATATCGACGGTGGCAGTAGCTCCCGCCAGTGCTATTTTTCCCGTGGCGATTTCTTGGGCTAACTTACCAAGGCGCTCCTGGTGTTGACGATAGGCTTGACAGTCCCTCTCGCAACGAACCTGAAAGGCTGCTGGATCATTATCCAGGGTGCTTGACCAATGCTTGATGCCTGCCAGAGGGGCCGCTAAGGTCTCGCGGGCTACGGTCATCTCGCGCGCCGCACGGACCATTTCGGCAGTGGCGGCAGCATGACGTTCGCAGGCTGAGGCCAATGCACGTTCTAAATGAACCAATTTTTCGCGGGTGATTGCTTCCTCATGAGCAGCGGCATCAACCGCTACGCGAGCGGCACTAATCGCTGATTGGGTAGCCCGCGCCATCTCCTCGGCCTGGATGATGGCATCGATCTGGCCGCGTAACTCTTCATCATGGCGGCGTAACCGCTCAGGAAGATCTGGATCGATATGATCCAGTGGTGTAACAGCATACGCTGCCCAAACTTGTTGCGCGGCGGTCAATTCATTGGTCCAGGAATCGACACGCACTTGTTGGGCATGAGCCTGACGCTGGGCATTATCACGGCTGGCGCAGGCGCGCGCCTGCTCAGTCGTAAGTTGTTCCAACGCTTGGCCCAATTCGGTGACCCGTTGACGCTGATCGTCCAGCAATTCATTGAAAGCGCCTGGTGAATGGCTCCATGGATGGTCAAGAGAACCACACACTGGACAAGGTTGGTTCATGGTGAGATGAGCACGCAGGGTTATCACGTCCTTACTCGCGGCAAGCGTGGCGCGCTCCAGGGCTGATTGCGCCTCACCGTAGGCGGAGCGCATTGGTACCAGCTCATCTGCGCAGCGCCGCGCTATCACTTCAGCAGCCGCCATATCGCGCATGGCGTCATCATGAGTCGCCAGGGCAGCGTCCAACTCCTGACGCGCACGACATATTGCCATGACCGCATCGGCATGGCGGCGCAGTTGTTCGCGTGTTTCTGCCAACGCCAAGCGGTGATGTGCTAATTCCGTACTATCCTGGCCAACAGCTTCCACTTCACGCGCCACCAACTCCGTTTGTGTCTGTTCCAATACCGCCTGCGTTGCCGTCAATGATTTCCGGGCCAGATCCAGTTGCACGGTCAGCAAGCCAATTTCGTGTTGTCGGACTGCTGCGTCTTGCCTGGCGCTGCGTTCCGCTGCCAGCAAAATCTGGAAGCGCCTTAGCTCGGCGTCCCAACGCGGCCACTGTTCGACCAAGGCAGCATGATGCGCATGGGCGCCCAGCCATTCAACGGTTGCAGCATATTGACGCTCACGTTCGTCCTGGTCTTTGAGCAGTGCCTGATAATGGCGTATCGCGTCTTGAGCGGCGCGTTGCGCAGTGGCGTCGTTCGAAACAGTCAACTTGCGTTGATGGCGGGCATCGCTAAGACGTGCGTCGAGCAGGCGCGCCCTGAGCAGGTCAGGAGTGATTTTTTCAAGGGCAGTCTCCGCATTACGCCAATTAACGCGCGCGGTATCGAAAGCCATACGCGCCATGGTGCTTGCTTGGTTGATCCTTTCTTCAGCAACGCGAGCTTGAGCGAGCGCGGCTTCGGCATCGTCCAGGAGTTTGGTGTGACGATCCGTCTCCGCCAAGGGGACGCGTAGAGCCTGAACTCGGAAAATTTCTTGCCAGGCTTTCTGGCGCGAAGCGGCCTCAGAACAGAGTGCTGTAGCAGCAGCAAGTTCGTTGTCCGCCATAGTTTCAGCGTAAACGAGACGTTGGTAATGAAGATGCCAATCTCGCGCGCGCTGTGCTTCCATCAGAACGGCGCGCGCCGTCTTAAGCGCCGCAAGCTGGGTTTCCTGCTCGCTGTCCAGGTTAGCGCGTATTTCCTTTTCCAGGGGTTGCAAGTCTTGAACCCGATGATTCAAAAGTTGTAATTCTTCTTTTTCGAGTTTAGCGCGGTCGTAGGCAGCAATGGAAATTTGGCTATAGAGTTCAGTGCCGGTGATGCGCTCCAGAAGCTCACCGCGCTCTTTTCCACGCGCTTTAAGGAAAGCGGCGAACTCACCCTGTGCAAGCAGCACAGAACGACAGAATTGATCAAAATTTAGACCAAGGCGGGTAGCGATAGCGTCAAGCACTTCTGTTTTTGTATGACCAATAAATTTATTGTCGGTCAAATTTCGCAGGGTCATGGATTGGGCCTGGAGGCAACCTGCGGCGCGCTTTCTGGCGCGGTACACCTCCCAGCGAGAGCGATAACGACAATGGTCGAAACCGACGAAATCGACTTCAGCCCAACCTTCCACGGCACCGTGGCGGAGAAGATTGCGCGGATCGTTGGCGGAAATGCCATGATCTGCTTCTTCACCCAACGTCACCCTAGGACTACCCACCAGTCTGGGCACGGTATCGAATAACGCCAGGCAGAGAGCGTCGAGCAGGGTACTTTTACCCGATCCAGTGGGGCCGGTGATGGCATAAAGATTAGCTTGACCCAAGGGTCCATGCTCCAGATCGATAACGAAATCTCCAGCCAAACTCGTTAAGTTTCGTCCGCGAATAGCGAGAATTTTCATTCCATCCAAATCCAGCGCGGAAACCCCTGGCTTTAGCCATGGGGAGGAAGCGCCGCCCTCCTGTTTTTTGATTTTGAAGTTAAGAAAGAGCCGGTCTTTCCCGGCTGTCAGCCCTTACGGGCCTGGTGACACGAGTCTTGCGACCCGGCTCCCCTCGCCAATGTTGCAACGCAGCTTGGATTCGATACTTTGAATCTTGCGACAAACCGTTTCGCTCTTACCCCTGAGATTGTCTGCATCTGCCACTTTCAGCAGCCCTGAATTGAGGAAGCGCCCTAGGGTGAGTCTTTTACTTCGTTGCAACGTAGTCCGATTGCTCGGACTTAGGCTGGTAAACCAGGCTTTATTCCATTAAAGCCCCGGCTTTAGCCGTGGGGTGATTTACTCTTTTGATTTGCATTCGACACCCGGCAATAAACAATTATTAATCGCTTTACTTATATTCCGTTGGACACGAGGTCACATCAAGTTAAGCGCAAAAAATGAGCGCGGTAGTAGCGCAACTCCGCGATGGAGGCCCGAATATCATCCAATGCAAGGTGCGTGGAATTTTTTTTGAAGGCTTCTGCCATGGCGGGTGACCAACGCCGGGCAAGCTCCTTTACGGTGCTTACATCTAAATTCCGATAGTGAAACCATCGTTCCAGGCTTGGCATGTAGCGAGCAAGAAAACGGCGGTCCTGGCAAATGCTGTTTCCGCACATGGGAGAATGTCCGGCAGGGACATAGCGGTTAACGAATTCCAGAGTTAACTGTTCAGCCCACGCCACTTCAATGTGACTGGTCCGCACTCGTTCTGTTAGCCCCGATGATTGATGCTGTCTGGTATTCCACTCATCCATCACAGCGAGGATTGCATCGTCTTGATGAACAGCGATTACCGGACCCTCGGCGATAGATTCAAGATGGGCATCGGTAATCAAGGTGGCAATCTCGATGATGCGATCCCGATCCGGGTCAAGCCCGGTCATCTCTAGGTCAATCCAAACAAGATGTTCCTTATTTTGAATGGCGTTTACCATATAATTCATATATCCTTTTCAAGGATGGAAAGGCAGTTTGTTTTCTGGTAGCCAATCGTCAATCACCCCGCGCTAAAGGGTGGGGCTTGTGAAAACAAGGCCGAGGTTGACGAGCTTTAGTTCGAGAAATCGGACTACGTTGCAACGAAGTAACAGACTCACCCTGGGATGCTTCCTCCTGCCTGTCGGCAGACAGGCAGTTCCAGGGCTGCTGAAAGCGGCGGATGCAGACACGGTACGGGTAACGACGAAACGGTCTGCTGCAAATCCTGCGACTGCGCGCAGGATAAAGCTGCGTTGCAACATTGGCGAGGGGAGCCACACCGCAAGGTGTGTGTCACTTGGGCCGCGTAAGGGCTGACAGTCGGGAAAGACCGGCGTTTTTACCGGACGGTTGTAAAACCCCGTCCCCTTTCCTCCCCGCCCTTTAGGGCGGGGTTTCTCCGGGACATTGATGTCATCGTTGAATTGTCGGCTGTGGCCCATAATGTTGTGTAGATCATCCAGTAATATACTGTAAAAATATATTTTTTAAACCAAAAATTAATTTTTAATTATGTATGAAACTTTCCCTTGGTCCTGTACTTTATTATTGGCCCCGCGATACTTTGCTGGATTTTTATGACAAAGTATCTGGTTGGCCAGTAGATATTGTTTATTTGGGTGAAACGGTATGCTCCAAACGTCGGGCGTTTTCAATCACGGAATGGATGGAAATAGGAGAGCGTTTAACAGCAACGGGCAAGGAAGTAGTCCTGTCCACTTTATCCCTACTTGAGGCCGAGTCAGAACTCAAAACTTTGCGACGTGTATGCGAAAACGGACGTTTCCTGGTAGAAGCTAATGATATGGCCGCCATCAATCTATTAGCGGGAAAGGTTCCTTTCATTACCGGGCCGACGGTCAACCTTTACAATCATCGTTCTCTGTGCCTGCTGCACGGGATGGGGTTAAAACGCTGGGTGTTGCCGGTCGAATTATCCCGAGCAGCGCTGGCCGACCTTCAAGCGAAACGACCGCAAGGGCTTGAGGTCGAGGTTTACGCCTACGGTCGCTTGCCATTATCGATTTCTGCGCGGTGCTTCACTGCCCGCGCCCATAATTTGTCCAAAGATGATTGCCAATACCGTTGCTTGGACCATCCCGAGGGCATGATGCTTTACTCTCAGGAAGATCAACCATTTCTAACCTTGAATGGCGTCCAAACCATGTCGGCGCTCATCCATAACCTGATAGGAGAATTGCCGGACATGATGGCCCTCCAGGTTGATGTGGCTCGGGTGAGTCCCGGAGCTCACCGTACCGAACAAATCATTAGTATCTTCCGTGAAGTATTGGACGGCAGGCGTCCGGCCACAGTTGCGGCCCAGGATCTCTGTCCATCGCCGGGAACCTGCACTGGTTATTGGTTTGGTGGTCCCGGCATCGCGCACCATGTCCCACCAATGAGCGATATTTGACATTCCCACGAATAAATTGGTGGGATTCCTGATGACACGGCGAGAACCAGAATGCTGGAAGTGAAACTCCCCAACCTTGAAAGGCGCAACCGATTCAGGGGTCATATCAGGCAACTTGTGCCAGTTTCAGTGGCTCTACTACGCTCCGCAGCTTCACAGGCCGTAGATACTTTGGCCGTCGATGGTGGTTGAAGTCATGGCGGCCATGGCTTTTCAAACACGCTCAAGATTTTACGCCCGGGATTTCCCCGGCAACCGCATATCTTAACTTGTTAAAGAGCACCAGAATTTTAGCACCAATGCCGCGCATCGCGAAAATCAAAAAACGATTTGAACGCGATTCATTCCACGGTTTTAACCGTGGCTTTTCTCGCTAATTTTTATAAACAAAATTCACCATAATCGCCCTACCTCAATAACCCATCACTCGGTTATTTATAATTCCTGGAGTTGATATGGCCTTGAATCGCATCTCCGCTGGCCGCTTACGACTGGAAGGTGACCTGACTATCTATGAGGCTGCGGCGCTTAAAACACCCTTGCTGGCGGCCCTTGAAGAAGAACCGACATTGGAAATCGATCTGTCCGGTGTCGAGGAACTAGACACCGCCGGCCTGCAACTGTTGTTATTGCTCAAGTTCGAGGCCCAAGCCGGGAATAGGCATGTCCGTTTTATCCAGCATAGCACTGCTGTTCGTGAAGTCTTGGATCTATGCGATTTGGCCGCACTATTTGGCGATCCCATTGTTATCGGTCGGCATAATGTCGCCACGGAGGCTGTATGAATATGCATGATGCGCTCGTTACCTTTGTAACTGAGAGTCGTGACTTGCTTCAGGTTATGGAAAAAGAGCTGCTTGACTGTGAGCAATCCGGAGCCAGTCAAGACACTATCGATACCCTGTTTCGCGCTGCGCACACCATCAAGGGATCAGGGGGCATGTTCGGGCTGAACCATCTGGTAGCCTTTACCCACGAGGTGGAGGGATTGCTGCATCAGGTTCGTGACGGTCTCTTGGTTTTGGATAAAAATCGCGTGGACGTATTGTTGGCCGCCGTCGATCACATCACCATCTTGGTTGACCTAGTCGAACACGACAGCAACGACCCTCCGCCCGAGATTAGCGAGCGTGGCCAGATTCTGCTGGCGCGGTTAATCGCGGTGGGCCACGCCAGCGAGAAAAAAACTACGATGGCTACCGTCGAATCAAAAACCTCGGTAACCCCAGCAAACGCGAAGTTGATCACTGAATCGAACTCCTGGTCCGATTCCACGAATTATTGGCATATTTCGGTGCGTTTTGGTCGAGATATCCTACGCAACGGAATGGACCCCCTTGGATTATTACGTTATTTGCAACGCCTAGGGCGCATCGTCAGCATCGCCACGGTCACCACGAATCTCCCGCAGGCTAAGGAGATGGATCCGGAAGCTTGTTACCTGGGGTTTGAAATCGAGCTGGAATCGAACGCGACCAAGGCCGAAATCGAAGCCGTATTCAATTTCGTGCGTGACAACTGCCGATTGCGCGTTTTGCCACCCCGCAATCGTTTGATCGAATACCTTGAGCACTCGGGAAACATTGATGAAACAGAGCGACTCGGTGAAATTTTGATGCGGTGTGGTGCCCTGACTTCCTGGGGACTGAACGAGGCGCTACGCCTTCAAGCGATGATGAATAATGAAGTCAAGACGGAGAATGGATCAAAAACGGATCAGGCACAAGATAAGCATCGCAAGCCTCTCGGCCAACTTGTT
Source organism: Gammaproteobacteria bacterium (assembly GCA_963575715.1). NCBI lineage: Bacteria > Pseudomonadati > Pseudomonadota > Gammaproteobacteria > Gammaproteobacteria bacterium. Next base: position 22,628 of record CAUYTW010000110.1, read on the forward strand.
GTTGAGGAAGGAATGGTTCACCCCGAAGTAGTCGAGGCGGCCCTGACAACCCAGCATCGCTCGCGTGAACGCAAGACTACTGATTCCTCTTCGCTACGGGTGAACGCTGCGAAGCTGGATGCTCTCATCGAAGTCATTGGCGAGTTAGTCATCGCCAGCGCGGGTGCTGATCTGCTCGCCCGTCAGGTTAAATCGACCGAATTGCAAGAAGCCAGCGCCACAGTGGCACGCTTAGTGGAAGGGGTGCGCAACAGTGCATTGCAGCTGCGCATGGTCCAGATTGGCGAGGTATTTAGCCGTTTTCAGCGAGTAGTGCGGGATGTTAGTAAAGAATTAAGCAAAGAGATTGAATTGGTCATTCGCGGTGCTGAAACTGAACTGGATAAAACCGTGGTGGAACAAATAGCGGATCCGCTCACCCACCTGGTGCGTAACGCCATTGATCATGGCATCGAGGCGGCAGATGTGCGGATCGCTAATGGTAAGCCGGCGCATGGCAGCCTAACCCTGGATGCCTACCATGATGCGGGTTCGATTGTCATTATGGTGGAAGACGATGGCAAGGGACTGGATTTAGCGCGGATTCGTAAACGGGCCGAGGAACGCGGCCTAATTGCGCGCGATCAGGTACTTGCAGACTCTGAACTATGTCAATTTATTTTTGAGCCAGGCTTCTCGACCAACGATGTTGTTACCAACCTGTCGGGTCGTGGGGTAGGGATGGATGTCGTGCGGCGCAATATCGAGGCAGTACGCGGAGAAGTTAGCATCGAGACGCACGCCGGCGCAGGCACGACCATTTACCTGCGCCTGCCATTGACACTCGCCATTATTGATGGATTCCTGATCGGAGTAGGCGACGCGCAATATGTAGTTCCTCTAGACATGGTAGCCGAATGCCGCGAATTCACTGCAGTCGATGCCGAGTTGGCGCGAACCAGGAACTGTCTGAATTTGCGTGACACGGTGCTGCCCTGCGTTCATCTGCGCGACTACTTCGGACGCCGCGAACCACCTGCCCGCCGTCAAAACGTGGTGGTAGTTCGCTCCGGTAATCGCAAGGTAGGATTAATCGTGGATCGCCTGATGGGTGAACTGCAAACAGTTATCAAACCTTTGTCACCCATCTTCGGCACAATTCGCGGCGTAAGCGGCTCGACTATCCTGGGAAGTGGCAAAGTGGCGCTGATTCTCGACATACCGAGTTTGATTCAAAACGCCGCTGAACGAGAAATGCCGCGATTGTTTCAGCGGCGCGCTAGTGCGTTAGAAATGTTGGAATCATCATGATTCATTATTTTATGATAGTAATCATAAATTTACTGATTATCTCCCTGCATCCCTGCTTTCATGATTTTGATATTGTATTGAATCATTTTGATATAGCTGCTGGCGGGGCCATTCTCTTTGGATAGCGCCTCGGCGTACAGAACACCCCCCGGTCGCGCTCCGGTTTCGCGGGCAACCAGCTTGACCAGGCGGGCATCAGTGGCATTTTCGATAAATACTGCCTTGATTTGTTCTCTGCGAATTTGATCGATCAACGCCGCTACCTGTTGAGCCGATGGTTCTGATTCGGTCGAGAAGCCAATCGGCGCCCTGAACTCAATGCCATAGGCGTTACCTAGGTAGCCAAATGATTGATGACTAGTGATTATTTTTCGTTTATCCATCGGAATTGTTTCAATCTCATGACGCGCCCAAGCGTCAAGCTTTCTTAGTTCCGCAAGATAACGGTCGCCGCTAATCTGATATTGCGCAGTATGGGCGGGATCGGCAGCGATCAGCGCCGCCTGAATGTTAGTAGCGTAAATCACCCCATTGGCGGCACTGGTCCAGGCATGAGGGTCAGTAGTAATGACGTTCCTGGACTTCACACCGTTTTCTCTTACGTGGTCAATCAGGGTATGAGTTTCAACGCCATTGGAAGCAACCACGACTTTTCCATGGTAGCCAGAAGCACTGATCAATCGATCCATCCAGCCTTCCAGGCCAAGACCGCTGACGAAAACGAGCTCGGCATGAGCTAGTGCCGCACTATCCGTTGGAGTTGGCTCGTAAACATGGGGATCGCCATTGGAACCAACCAGCATGCGCACCTTGACCTGGTTACCCCCCACCTCTTGAACCATATCGGCGAGAACGCTGAAGGTAACCACGACATTGATCTCTTGAGACCACACCGCCTCCGGCAAATACCAGATTAGCAAACCGATAATGAACGATTTCATCCACATTCGGCGCAGAAAACGTTGGCTTTAGCCATGGTAGAGGAAGCGCCGCCTCCTGTTTTTTCTTGCAGTTGAAGTTGAAGTGAAATTGCCGGTCTTTCCCAACCGTCAGCACTGTCTGCCGACAGACAGGCGACAGGCAGAAGGAAGCATTCGTAGGTCAGTCTTGTACTTCGTTGCAACGTAACCACGATTTGTAGATCTGGTTGGTAAACCAAGCTTTTTCCATAAAACCCCCGCCTTTTGCGTGGCATGGTTTAGATAAACACTTATGCGCACATTTTAAGAGACAGTTGACGCAAATATACGGGTAATGCCTGCTCGGCAGGCATCCCGCGTCCGGCGGCCAGCTCGGATACCGCAAGGCGCGCTACGTCTCCAGCCCGAGGATAGAGCAGCTCCGACAGGATGGTGATTGCGCTCCCAGTCAAGGATTGGATAAGGACAGTGCCGTGAGTACCCCAGCCACTACCCACGATTATCCATCCACCGTCTCCCGGTGGCAGTGTGACTTGCTCTGGCCGACAGACACTAACCGCGCCAACCACTCTCACCAGAAAATCAGAGCCGCGTCGAAAAGCGCCATGGTAGACTTCTCCCATGCGTGCGTCCTGTATTGCCAATATCTGTTCACCTATTTCCCCATGCGGGGAATAATTCCTAGTAGCTTGCGCCAAAGCTGCCAGAGAAGAAATTGCCACCACTGGCAATTCCGCTGCGAACGCCAGTCCCTGTACGACTCCTGCAGCAATCCGCAATCCTGTAAAGGCACCTGGCCCACAACCAAAAGCAAGGCCATCCAGTTCTTTCAAACCTAAACCACCTTCCCTTAATAGCTCATCAACCATCGACAGGATGAGTGTTCCATGAGAACGCGGAGCAAGCACGAATTGTTCTCGTATTTCTTCATTGAGCCATAAAGCACAAGAACAGGCATCAGTCGATGTTTCAATGGCCAGAATTTTCATTTCAAATTTTTCGTAATCCCAGTGGATCATCGGGATCGACATTTTCCATAAAAGGCCGACGGCGATCAGAATGAGTTACTTGATAGATGCAGCCCATCCAGTTTCCAACTACTGCCTCAGCTGTGTCGTGCCAGGTATTGTCTAAACGCCGGCTGATTAAATGTTCAGGAAATTTCGGAATGATTTTTTTCCGTGCGCGCGCAAATTCAACCTGCTCGCGGTATTCATTTAAAATAGCTTGTTCTTGGAGACCAAAATAATTATGTGGAAACGGCGGATAAATCTGGATTCGGCCTTCGGCGTAAAAGATGGTATCACGTTTGTATTCCTTCAACAGGGAGATGGTGTCATATTCAGGATGCCCCTGAAAAAATACCATACGCAGTCGATCATTGCTTACTGCGAGATGCACCCCGGCCTCCTCGCTTTCTGCCAGGATATGGACGCCGGCGGCTTCAAATTGTTGTCGAGAAATATCGTTCCACCGTGAATGCGGCACATCGAAACGAGTATTGATGTCTTTCACCAATGGATGATAAAAATCCATTACACGGTGAGAATATACTCCCCAACGTTTGCGTGGCATGGCAACACGGCGTTGATCGTAAAGAATTTGCAGCACGGCGTGAGTCGCCAAGCAAGAGCATAATGTGGAAGTAACGCTTTCAAGCGCCCAATCAATCACTGCAATAAGCGGTTGCCAAAAAGATTCCCGTGAAAGCTCGGAATGAGTGACATTAGCTCCGCTAATAATTAGACCATCAAGACCTTCTTTTCTGACTTTGTCAAATGGCTCGTAATAACAGGCTATATGCTTGCGAGCTGATTCTCCGCGAGGTAGCGCGTCCAGGGTGAAGGGGTGCGCATGGAATTGGGCAATTGGATTGCTTTCTCCAATTAAGCGAAAAAATTGGCGTTCCGTGGCTTCCAGAGCGGCATCAGGCATCATGTTGCACAGTCCGATGTGTAACTCACGAATATCTTGTTGAGCTGCGCGGCACGCCGGAAGAATATTGACTCCCTCTTGACGCAAACGCTCAAAGCTCGGTAAACCATTATGGGCAACCAGGGGCATTTAGATATCTGCTGTTGCAAACTTTATGATAATTATGAAAAATACCAGATTCACGTTTCCCCGTCAATTCGATATTTACGTTTCTTGTCAATTTGATTTTGCGGCAGGGGGATTCGTGTTAGTGGCTGCTACGCCGGGCATTGAATTATTTGAATTATTCAAGGAAACCAATTTTACAACGCTTCCTGGCCGCGCGTTCATCATTCCTTCGATAATTACCCGTTCGCCACCGGACAGACCAGATGAAACCAACCATTGGTTACCGATGGCGCGATTAAGTGTCAACATGCGCCGTTGAACGGTATTGGCATCATCTACAATGAGCACCATTGGTTCGCCTTTGGGAGTGCGTGTCACTCCTTGCTGAGGAGCTAAAATGGCCTTTTCGATGATCCCGTCCTGAATGACCGCACGTAAAAACATGCCTGGCAGCAACAAATAATTTGGATTGGGGACCACAATGCGCAAGCTAAATGAGCCGGTTGCTGGATCAATCGTGATATCACGGAATTGCATTTTTCCTTCCAGCGGATACGCTGTCCCGTCTTCCAAAAAAATCCTGACTTTATTTTCTTTTTTTCCATTCATGCTGAACCGTCCATTTTCTACATTGCGTTTTAAGCGTAGCAGTTCCGATGATGATTGAGAAACATCAACATAAATTGGATCAAGTTGTTGAATAGTAGCAAGGACCAATGGCTGATACGCTGTCACCAGCGCGCCATCGGTTACATTCGATTTACCAACGCGCCCGGAAATGGGTGCAGTAACTCGAGTGTAATCAAAATTAATTTGGGCTGCCTCCACCGAGGTTTTCCAATATTCAATTTCAGCTTGTGTCTGCGCCACTGCTGCGAGCGCATCATCATAATCCTGTTGACTGATTGCATTGTTAGCCAGTAATTTTCGATAGCGTTCAGCGCGTGCGCGAACCGATGGCAAACTAGCGCGCGCTTTACCAAGCGAGGCCCGCGCTGAGTCCTGGGCCACCTGAAAGGATACAGGATCAATCTGGTACAATAATTGTCCTGCCTTAACATCTGAGCCTTCCTGAAATAAACGTTTCTGGATAATGCCATTAACTCTAGGACGTATTTCAGCAACCAAATAAGCGGAAGCACGTCCCGGCAATTCAGTGGTTAATTCGACAGAACTTGGCTCGATGGTCACTGTTGCTACTTCTGGAACTGGAGTGAGAGCTGGTACGCTTGGTGGCGTCGGCGCAGCGAATTTATTTTCACATCCTACCAAAAGAAAAATTATTGGTATAAAAATTATCATCCGGTTGATCGATTGGGATCGGTACCTGATTGGTTGCATCGTGAATCTCCACCGAACGAAAATGATTTAATGACTAAAAAAAGCAAGGAAGATTTTGTTTTACTTCAAGCTACCGTGAGCGGTCATCAAGCGTAAAAAATTGGTGGTGGTTGCCTCGGCGAGGGTGATTAATTCCATTTTACGTACCTTAGCAAGCTGTTCGGCTACATATCGAACCCAGGCTGGATGGTTGGATTTTCCACGATAGGGTACAGGAGCCAAATAAGGAGAATCAGTTTCCACCAATAACGATTCAAGTGGCAAACGAATTGCCACCTCGCGCAATTCAACGGCGTTACGGAAAGTTATAATTCCGGAAAAAGAAATATAAAAACCTAATTCCCAGGCGGCGCGGGCGGTATTCCAATCTTCGGTGAAACAATGCATGATTCCGCCAACTTCGCGTGCGCCCTCCTCGGCCAGGATACGCAAAGTATCGGCGCGCGCTTCACGACTGTGAATGATTAGCGGTTTACCTACCGCCCGCGCCGCTATAATATGACGACGAAAACGCTCCTGTTGCCAGCCAGAATCACCTTGATGATAGTGATAATCCAATCCTGTTTCGCCGATGGCCACTACCGCCGGATGTTGAGCCAAAGCAATTAATTCCTCAACCTCGGGTTCGTGGGAAACACACTCCCCAGGATGAATTCCAACTGAAATGTGAACATCAGAAAAATTTTCCGCTATGGTCAGTATTTGAGAAAAATTATCGAGATTGATGGACACACACAAGAATCGCTCTACGCCTTCTCGACGGGCTGCCGCCAATGCCTCCGAGAGTTGTCCTCTAAAAGGAGCAAGATCAAGACGATCCAGATGACAATGTGAATCAATTAATCGTGGTAGCGTGGATGGGGATAATGTCATTGTTTTTAGATCATGGTGCATTTATTTACAATCTGTTGTTAAGATCCATCATCTTTAACCAAAAGATCAGGAATTATCCTTTTAATCGTTCTTTTTCCACCTGATATTCCTCAATGGTAAGATTGCGGAGCTTGGAAGCACGGCCTTCTTCGTTATGCACAAAACCCACACTGGCGACGAACGGCTCGATGATGTGAATCTTTTGCAGTGGCGTAACGATCAAAAGCTGTAAATTAAGTTGCTGGAATAATTTCAAGCCATATTGTGCTGATTCGTCAGAACCGCGTCCGAAGGCCTCATCAATAACCACGAAACGGAAGGATCGCGGAGAATTGCCCATGCTGCCTAATTCTAAGCCGAATTGATAAACTAAACTGGCAGCAAGAATGGTATAGGCCAGTTTTTCTTTTTGTCCACCCGATTTGCCACCCGAATCCGAATAATGCTCATATTCAGTTCCATCCTCGCGCCAGCGTTCGGACGCGGCAAACGTAAACCAGTTACGCACGTCAGTGACCTTGATTACCCAGCGTCGATCTGCCTCGGACTGTCCTTCTCGACCACGAAATTTTTCGATGATTTCTTTAACTTGCAAAAATTTTTTTTCTGAATACTGGCTATCGTCGGAACCCGTCGGGCCACCTTCGGTACAGGCGCGCATTTCATTCTGGAAATCGCGGATAGTGGCATCTTGGGTGAGACCTGCTTCCAGAACAATATAACGGCCAGGGTTATAATCAATTTTAGTGAGTGACCGGTTAATCTGGGCAATGCGTTCCTTAATGGTTTCTCGTTCGCGGTTGAGTTGTGACTGAAAATTGGCTACTTCTCGGATCGTGTTTTCGTTTAATAATTCTTTGAAGCGTGCCTCGAAACGAGGTAAATCATCCGTGCGCAGTAATTCCAACATTTTGCTGTATTCACCACAGGCATCAATGTTGACATCCACTTCCTGAGTATCAAGGCGGTAAGCATCCTTGTATTCTGTCATTAATTTAATGATGCGTTCGCGCAGTTTATTGATATTTTTATTTTCATTGTTAATGCGATTTCCTAGCCAACTGCGCATTTTTTGTTCATCGTCATCATAGGATTCCATGCTTAATTTATGTTCACCCAGAGCTTCCAGGCGCAAGGACTCTAGACGGGAAAAACGCGTTAGGTGGATGGCGTTCCCTGCGGCATCAAGTAAATTTTGGCATTGATGGCGAGAAAATTTAGTGTCCGTTATTTGTTGCGCTATTTTTGAACGTTGATCCTTGGCATTATCCAGTTTTATTTCAATTTTTTTAAGATCCTGCTCGACGGTTATCAACTGACTAGCAAGTTCCTTAAGCAAATTGGAGGTGCTTTCCAGTTCGATTTTTTCATTTTGCAGTTTTGCGATTTCGCTGGCAAGGGATTGCCAGTCAAGTTCACGAAATTCTGGGTATTCATCCAGTTTGGAAAGAATCTCCACGCGAGTTTTAATTGCACCTAAATTCTTTTGCAGCATGGCAATTTGAGTGCCCAACTCGCCAAGGTGCGCTTTGAGTTGTTGTTCTCGGTTTTCCAGTGCGGCGATTTTAGCGGCGTTAGTCCAACCCAGCACATAGCGACTATGGTCGTCGATGCGATAACGGTCATCTTTTTCGTGGCGTTCCCCCGGTGCTTTAATTTGACCAGAACGGGTAATAGCGCGCATTTCACGGCGAAATTGTTCTTGCGTGGCGCAGCAAGCGACATCGAAACGGTGATTAATTTCCCGTTCAAGCCAATCATAATAGGGTGAATCCTTAATCATCAGTTTACGTGCCAGGGAATCACGATGTAAATCGCGCATTTCAGTTCGACCAACGGCGCGTACCCGGAAATAGACCAAGCGCCCGCGAAGCTGGGTGCGATCAACCCATTCGACTACTCTGGCATAATGCGTATCCGGTACTAATAGCGACAGGCCAAAACTGCGGAGCAATCGTTCAGCGGCCCCTTCCCAGTCGCGTTCATTTTCACGAACTTGTAATAATTCACCTGCGAAAGGTATATCCGTTTCTGGCAGCGAGAGCGTGACGCACAGGGAATCACGCATAGCGATTTGTTCACCTGGAATGTTGCTGCGGCGTGCTTTCAGGCTTTTAATTTCTGCGCTCAATTGAGCATGTTCCTGCTTTCCCTGGCGTAGCGCCATGCTGGTTTCCGTCAAGGCATTTTGTAGTTCCATTTCGCGTGTGCGTTCATCCTGATCCAGCGTTGAAAATTGTTGACGTTGAATTAGAAAAGAATCCACATCTCTAGCCGGAGATTGTCCCAAAGCATTAACCAATTCAGCGTGACGTTGTGCCTTCCGTTGACGCGACAAGCGTTCCTTTTCCTTGTCACGGATTTCCTGTTCGAGTAATTCAATGCGATTGCCACCGTTTTCAGCAATATTACGCTTGAGTTCATTTTGTTTATTTTGCAGAGTCTGGCGAAGCTCGGTTAAAGCTTCCACCCGGGAATTCTCTCGTGCCCAGGTAATATTCAAAAGGGCAAGACGTTCATCGAGCAAGGATAATTTTAGACCGGCAAAATAGATCTTTACTGCTTCCTGACAAGCGCATAATTCATCACGCTGGATGGCAAGATCTGTGTGTTGATTACAGTCTGCAACCAATGGGGTCAACAGGATAATTTGACGCTTGGCCTTGAGCACCGCTTGGTGGGTGCAATTCAGGTCATCGAAGTGAGCAATTAACGCTGCTGCTCGTGGTGCCACGTCAAAGGGTTCAAGCATGTGGTTGCGCACAAAGTCAGTCAAATTCCCTACTGACTTCATCGATACGGTCTGGTGAAATAACTCCAGGGCCTGCTCGTTGTCAATGCCGAAACGACGGCGAAACCATGCGCCATAGGGAGGAAAATTATCGAATAATTCTGCGCCTAGCCCACGGAGTTTTTTCCGCAATCCGCTAATGTCCGCGCCAAAATTGGAAAAATGCTCCTTAATGGACAGATCACGCTCAATTCCCAAAAAAAATCGTGCTGGTTGTCCATAAGGATCCTTAATCCAGAATACTTGCGCCAAGGTTATCATCTGACCATGGGCGGAATTATAAAATACTCCAAGAATGACCGAATAAGTATTATCGCCACGCAAGGCAACTGGTTTAGCGGCTCCGCTTAAATCATTGCGCTCGGATTTATAATACCCTAACACGTAGGAACGCAGAGTTCGCTCACTCGCCGCAGCACCCGCAGCCTTGTTATAAGCAATGCGTTGTGTCGGCACCAACAAGGTAGTCACCGCATCAACTAGGGTTGATTTTCCCGAACCAATATCACCAGTCAGCAAAGAATTCCTGCATTCAGGGTGGATCGACCAAACCCGAGCGTTGAAAGTGCCCCAATTGAATACTTCCAGGCGATGAAGACGAAATCCTGTCAGTGTGTCATTAGCGACAAACGCCATTTCCAACTGTTCTTCATTCATCACTCAAACCCTTGTTTCCGTATTCCAATTTGGGACTGATAAGCCGCGAGTCCTTGATCGAAATTAGCCAGCCATTGCGCGTCGACAAAGGCTTTCAGGATCCGTCGCACTTCGAACATTGGTATTGATTCATTCGGTATTTTCAAAATGCGGAGAAAACCCAGCTCGACGATTTTATTAAGGTGGGTATCAACTTGATCGATAATTTTTGCTTCGTTGGTACTTTCTGGGAGGAACACCTGAATTAAGCCAACGATTTCATCGCGTGACAATACCAGGCGAGTATCATTGCCAACCGCGTCGAATTCGGCCAATTTTTTACGCAATAATGCAAGTAACAAACTAACGGGAAACGATAATGGCCGCCGCGCTATCAGGCGTGGTTGCTTGGTGGTATCGTCTGATTCAGCACGCGAACGTAGGAAAGCATATTTTTCCACCTCGTCTAACATCAATTCTAATCCTAGCACCGCCACATAATCACGCACCTGTGCTTGCAGACGCAGTAATCCATTCCATAATTCACCGTCGTTTTCCTGGTAAATGACTCCCTTGAGTAGCGGGACAACCAAGGCTGATAAATCGTAACCTCTGTCGTGGAGAAGAAGAGTTGCTATTTTGTTATTTTTTTCCACCATGTACATGCCCCAGGTAATGAATGCAGGCAATTGTTTCGTATCACAGCAAGCTATCGCTTATAAGGATCAGGAACTCCGGGAGGACGCGTTTTGAAACGACGATGCACCCATAGGTACTGCTCGGGGACTTCCCGTATCCATTCTTCTAGCAGGGCGTTAAGACGGGCTGCGTCTTGATCAGGATCGCCGGGAAAATTTTCTAAGGCTGGAAAGATGCGGATGCGATAATGTCCATTCGGCAGGCGGGCAGGCCAGTAAGGAACCACCGCCGCGCCGGTGATTTTCGCTAGCCTACTTGTTGTCGTGAGGGTCGCGGTGGGCACGCCAAAAAATGGCGCAAAGACCACGCGCGCTCCTCCTTGATCCTGATCCATGGCGTACCACACCGTCGCTCCTTGTTCAAGGCCACGAACCATGGCGCGAATGTCATCACGCGCATAAACCCCTGGACTACGTTGACAGCGGGCACGCAACACCACGGCGTCCGCTAAAGGATTGCGCAATGGACGATACATAACGTGCAGGGGAAAATGAATGCCTAGCAAGTGGCCCGCGAGTTCGAGGCTAGTAAAGTGACCGGTGAACAGGATAACTCCGCGCCCCTTTTCCCGCGCCGCCTGTAAATGTTCTTCTCCTTCCAGTACCGCTAACGGACGCAGCGTGCCGTCGTCCAGCCACCAGCTCATGGCGGTTTCAATCATTCCCATTCCCAGGGATTCAAGATGGCGTCGTGCGAGCTGTTTGCGTTCCTGTTCGTCCAGCGCGGGAAAACACAGCGCAAGGTTGGTTTCCACCGTTTGGCGCCGACTCGCTACCCACTGTCCCGAAGTTTTTCCTAACCAGGCTCCCAACGCCAAACGCGTTTTATGAGGCAGCGCCACTGCCAGGCGTGTAACGCCCAGTCCCATCCAGGTGGGCCAGTAGCGCGGCGCGGAAAAATCGGCAAGATTGGGGATTTCACCAATCATCCAAATTCGGCGCGGAAACCCCTGGCTTGAGCCATGGGGAGGAAGCGCCGTCCTCCTGTTTGTTCTTGAAGTTAAAGTTGAAATGAAGTTGCCGGTCTTTCCCGGCTGTCAACCTTTACGGGCCTAGTGACTTTTCGTCCCTGGCCGGAGCGGATAAACGGGCTTGATGCGCAGGAAGAGCGCCGGTGCCACGGACCACGAGGGCTTTTTCTTCGCGCTCGGCATAAGTTCCAAAACCTGTGAGACGGTAATAACGACTTTCAAGCAATTCATTGATGGATACTTGCTCAAGCTGCTTCAAGTTTTCCAGCAGGGACCGCTTGATGCGCGCGGCCATGGTTTCTGGATTGCGATGGGCACCACCAAGCGGTTCAGGAATGATTTGATCCACCAAACCTAACTCTTTAAGCCGCGCCGCAGTCAAACCCAGGGCCTCGGCGGCCTCAGCAGCTTTTTCTGCGCTCTTCCATAAAATTGAAGCGCAGCCTTCTGGCGAGATCACCGAATAAATGGAATATTCCAGCATTATCAGGCGATCTCCCACACCAATGGCAAGCGCGCCGCCGGAACCTCCCTCGCCAATGACGGTGCATACGATTGGAACTCGCAATCCAGCCATTACTTTAAGATTACGGGCGATGGCCTCACTTTGATTGCGCTCCTCAGCACCGACCCCCGGATAGGCACCGGGCGTGTCGATAAAGGTAAGGATGGGCAGGTGAAAACGATCCGCCATTTCCATCAAGCGTAGCGCCTTGCGGTAACCCTCTGGACGAGGCATTCCGAAATTGCGGCGAATTTTTTCCCGGGTATCGTGGGCTTTTTGGTGACCAATCACCATTACTGGCCGTCCTTCCAAACGTCCGACACCACCAACAATCGCTGGATCGTCAGAAAAAGCGCGGTCACCGTGGAGTTCCTCGAAGTCAGTGAAAATTTGCTGGATATAGTTCAACGTGTAGGGGCGTTGGGGATGACGAGCAAGCTGGGAAATCTGCCAAGCGGAGAGGCTGGAAAAAATTGATTCGGTTAAAGTCCGACATTTGCTCTCCAGACGTGCGATTTCCTCATTAATGTTGACGGTCACGTCTTCCCCCGCTACACGCAGGGCAGCAATCTTCGCCTCCAAATCGGCGATAGGCTGCTCGAAATCAAGATAATTCAGGTTCATCAGATGCCGATCACTTTTGGGAGTCAAATATTTTTTACGGATTTCAGTTTATTGTAACCGATGCACAAGTAACCGATGCAGTCGGGGTAGCCGCCCCGCCTTGCGGCGGGAAAGCCCCCTAGGAACCGGACGAGCGAGTTTCCCCGCATCCGGCTCGCGCCTTGAGAAGCCCCGTTATCCAGGACCGGCTGTCAAATGAGCGGACAAAAACTTCATGTCCGCGCCGAGTTTCATCAGGTGATGCACCTGATGATGACAGTTAGGATGGAGCAGGACCAGATTGTTTAGGTTGTCTCCGCCCCCTTTGCAGCGTTCCACGATGTGGTGGGTATGAATATTTACCTCATCACCAAATTTTTGGTGGCACATCGGGCAATATCCCCCTTGTTGCTTCCAAAGACTCCGTAGTTTACCTTGCCCCCGTTTGCTACTTTTCCACTTCTGCAAATATCTCTGCTCAAAGTAGTTTTCCCATTCGGGGTCAAAAGGATTGGCTTCTCCCTTAATTTTCACATGCCGTGTGACTGACACTGAACTGGCCTTGCACAAACGAACCGGATTTCCCTTATCGTCGTCGCCTGTGAACACCCAATTGTTCTTCCCCCCCCGTTTTAAAGTACTTTTCTCTAACCCAGTGAAGAATCTTCCTTGGATGTCGTCTTTTTACCCAATGCCATAACTGTTTGAAGACGAACGTGTCCACCCTGCTAAACACCCGCTTGGCCACCGCATGTTTATGATAATTCGCCCATCCCCGAATTACCGGGTTCAGTTGTTTTATCAGGTTCGCGGTCTTGGTTTGCCGGTTGTTTCGTATGATTTCCCCGGTTTTCTCCGTCAGTGCCTTAATACTCTTTTCCGACGGTTTCGTCAGCAATTTCCTATTACGATATTTTCCATTTTTGTATTTCCTGATATGCCAACCGAGAAAATCAATCCCTTTCTCGACATGCGTGATAC